>DATMSL010000820.1:0-9056 GCA_035565435.1 Dyadobacter sp.
GAGAAATAGAAGTGCAAACTTTGATTAAGTATTCTCCAAAGTAAAATTTTTTAAACTACATTTGTTGGAAAAATGCACAAATTTGTCACATGAATTTCACACGACTATGGACACACTTCAAAGCTCACAAACAAGACAAAAAACAGATTCTCAAAGCCAAATAGACTCAACTGAGCATTCCTACTCCGCGCAGTGGCAGATAATCAAAGACTTCTTCCAAAAAGACAGCGGCAGCGAAATGATTGAATCCCTCAACACGTTAATTGAAGCATACCTGTTTACCGAAAATCTCACGCGCGTAACGCCTGAAATGCGGGAGCACATCGTCAATCAATTACGCGTGGCGACGTTGATTGCGAAACTGGATGCCAGTAACGACGACATTGTTAAGCATTCACCTCCTCTTTAACCAAAGCCTTCAACCCCAAAACCTCCATCATCTGCCGATCCTGCCCAATCCCCGGATTCGGCGTGACTAGCAACTCCCCATTCTCGTTCGTAAAAATAGAATTGGCCCCGGCCATAAAGCAGAATGCCTGCTCATATTCACTCATCTCCATACGTCCGGCGCTGAGGCGGACCATGGCCTTCGGCATCAGAATGCGGCCGGTCGCGATCATGCGTACCATTTCCCAGGTATCGACCTTTTTCATATCACCCAACGGTGTTCCCTGTACGCGGGCGAGGGCGTTCACGGGCACGGACTCCGGGTGCTCGGCCATGGTGGATAATGTATGGAGCATTTGAATGCGGTTTTCACGGGTTTCACCCAGACCGATGATACCTCCGCAGCACACGGATATGCCCGCATTACGCACGTGGTCGACGGTGTTCAGGCGGTCGTCGTAGGTGCGTGTAGTGATGATTTGCTCGTAATATTCGGAGGAAGAGTCCAGGTTGTGATTATAGGCATAGAGCCCAGCTGCTTTGAGCTTTTCGGCCTGGGTTTCGGTGAGCATGCCGAGCGTACAGCATACTTCAAGGCCCAGCCCGGCTACTTCGGTTACCATTTCGAGTACGCGGTCGAAATCGCGGTTGTCCTTCACTTCCCGCCAGGCCGCAGCCATGCAGAAACGGCTCGAACCTCCCTCACGGGCACGACGGGCGATGGCTACCACATCATCCTTTTTCATCAATGCTTTTACATTAATGCCCGTCTGGTAGCGTGCGGCTTGTCCGCAATAAGCGCAGTCTTCGGGACAACCTCCGGTTTTGATGGACAACAATGTGCATACCTGAATGCGCTCCGGGTCGTGCCATTGCCGGTGAACGGCCGCTGCGTCGTAGATCAGTTGCAGTAAGGGGCGGTTGTAAATGGCTTCGATCTCGTCGAGCGTCCAGTCGTTGCGGATGGTTGCGGTTTGCATGGTGACATTGTTTTCGAGTCAAATGTAGCCCGCCATCCGGCTCAGGATTGCGTCCGGTTTAGCAGAAACCTCGTAGTCCGGCACAACAAAAAAACCTCCCGGTTTCTAGTCCGGGAGGTTTTGGAGAATGGCATCCGTGCAAATGCCTAATATACTTTCGCCAGCAGGTGCGGGCGCTCTTTTTCGAGTTTGAGCATGAGCTCTCCGAACAATGTATTTACCCATGCAAACCACTTACGCGTGAATTTCGAATCATCATCCTTATCGAATGACTCGTGCATGAAACCGGTGTGATTATGGGTTGTTTTAAGCAGTTTCAACTGCGCTTCGATCTCCTTGTCGCTGGTAGACGTGATGGCGCGTGCGATGATCCCCATCGGCCAGACCTGGTTCACCAGGGTATGCGGACTGCCCAACCCTTCTCCCGCCTTTCCTTTGAAGAAATACGGATTGGAATCGCTCAGCACATATTTGCGCGTATTGATATAAATCGGGTCTTTCACCGAAACGGCATTCAGGTAGGGCAAGCTGATAAGCCCAGGAATACCGGCATCATCCATCATCACATGGTTTCCAAAACCATCGGCTTCGAATGCGTAAATTTTTCCAAATTCCGTATGCTCAACGACGGCATGCTTTTTCAACGCAGCTTCTACTTCACTGGCCAGCGCTCTGAAATCGGCCGCCAGTTTTGCGTTTTTCGAGGCTGATGCCTTTTCCAACAGCTCCGCTACCTCGCGGAATGAAACGACCGCGAAGAAGTTAGAAGGAATGAAGAACGAGAAGATCGTCGCATCGTCCGACGGGCGGAAGGTGCTCGCAATCAAACCCACCGGCTTGATCGGGTTACCATAGCCGTTGCCAGGCACCGTGTCCGTCGACCAGGAGGTTACCCGACCGAACTTGTAAGGCCCCGGGCC
This sequence comes from Dyadobacter sp., assembly GCA_035565435.1. Lineage (GTDB taxonomy): Bacteria > Bacteroidota > Bacteroidia > Cytophagales > Spirosomataceae > Dyadobacter. Next base: position 2,288 of record DATMSL010000820.1, read on the forward strand.
GTCTTTGCGCTGTTGCTCCTTGCAGGTTTTGAGCACCAGTTCCATTGCCTTCAACCAATCGGTGTCGAAGGGTTTCGTGTCACCGGTGGTTTTCCAGTAGTTATAGGCCAAACGAATGGTATAGCAAAGCGAATCGAGTTCCCATTTGCGCTCGTGGAGCATGGGCTTCATATCGGTCTGGTCTTTGGTCCACTCGCTCTCTTTCGGTCGGTCGTAAAATGCGTTGGCGTAAGGATCGATGAGAATGCATTTGGTCTGGCGGTTAATAAGCCCCGCCACCATGTCTTTCAGCTTCGAATCCTCTTTCAGCAAAGGCAGATACGGCCAAACCTGTGCCGTACTGTCGCGGAGCCACATGGCATCGATATCGCCGGTAATCACGAAGGTATCGGGTTTGCCGTCTACCGGATTATAATGTACGGTGGTATCGATCGTATTCGGGAAGCAGTTTTCAAAAAGCCACGCCAATTCGGGATCTTTGATTACCTTTTTCATCCGGGCAATGGTCGCTTCCACGGCCGGACTTGTGAAATTGCGTTTATCGACCGGAATCCGGACCACAGGAAAATCAGCACTTTTTGCGAACGACCATTTCGGAACAGCCATGCCGGCGACCGCCAATGCACCCGCTTTGATGAAGTCTCTTCTTAAGAACATGAGGTAGGTTTATATGGGATGCTCGATACATTAAAGAAGCAATTTAGATAAAATTTGGAGATGCCCATCTACAAATTTCGAAACCTTAACCTAACCGTTTGATAATAAACAAGAGCCGTTTAGTCAAACCTTATCCATGGTTCTTTTCCCGTATAAAAACAACGTAAATGGCGCGGTATTTCAAAGATCGCGCACCATATGGAAGTACCGGTGTCCCATAAAGTCTTTCTCGCCAATGACCTCAAAACCCAGCCGTTCGTATAGTTTCCTGGCAGCGGGGTTCTCCCTATCGACAATCAGGCCCGCACGAGCATGCCCGAGCGCCGCAGCGTGTACGCACAAAGCGTGAATCAGCTGGCTGCCGATACCCTTTCCCTGGTGCTCCTGATGTACATTGATACAATCGAAGTAGAACTCGCCCGGACCGGTTTCGTCGTTAGGATCGAAGGTCGGGTCCGCCTGGCGGAGCTTATCCAGCACAGGCTGCCGCAACACATGCAGCAAAGCGCCGTCGTAACCATTGATGGAGCCGATAATGCCTGCCTCCGTTTCGAAAACCAGCGTGTTGGTATAGCTGTATTGATTGGCTGGGTGCAGAAAAAAATCACGAAAGAAAGGGATCGCATCGGCCTGGTTATCCGAGCGGGCGAAAATGCCTGCAATATGACCCATGCCAAGAATCAGCAGTGGTGCTACGGAATCAGCGTCTTCGGGACGGGCGGGGCGGATCATAAAAAGGGAATTTTGGTAAAGAAAATGGCTCAATTATCGCAAAATCGGCATTTCCAAGCGCTTTTTCTAGCTATTTTTTGCATTAAAACTGACATTAACCTAAAAATAGATCAAAATACGCACAGTACTAATCAAAACCTGAAAAGTTTTTAGCACTATTTTGCTTTAAAATTGTATTGTCGATTACTATCCACACCAACTTATCTTGAAACACCGGTCCATCCGGCGGGCGGTCTGAGCAGAAGCAATGCATATTTTCTGTTAAACCGCTGATCTACTGAATCATTAACCTGTTAATCAATATGTCTAAGAAAATTAATGTTGCCATTATCGGATTAGGCTTCGGCGCCGAGTTTATTCCCATTTACCAGCAACATCCCAATGCCGTTATGTACGCGATTTGCCAGCGTACCGAATCGAAACTGAATGAAATCGGCGACCAGTACGGCATTGAAGTACGCTATACCGACTATGACGAATTGCTGAAAGACCCCAACATCGACGCGGTTCACATCAACTCTCCTATTCCCAACCACGCTGAACAGACATTGAAAGCGCTTCGTGCGGGCAAGCACGTGGCATGTACCGTTCCTATGGCGACGAGCGTGGAGGATTGCATCGAGATCGTGAAAGCAACCCGCGAAACGGGCAAGAAATATATGATGATGGAAACCGTAGTGTATGCCCGCGAATTCCTGTTTGTAAAAGAATTGTACGAAAAAGGCGAGCTGGGCAAAGTTCAGTTCCTCAAAGCGAGCCACCAGCAGGATATGGAAGGCTGGCCTGATTACTGGCCGGGATTGCCCCCGATGCATTACGCGACGCACTGCGTAGGCCCGGTAGCTGGCTTGCTGAAACTGGAAGCGGAATACGTTTCATGCTTCGGTTCAGGAACGATCTCCGAGGATTTGATTAAAATCCACAACTCGCCATTCGCAGTAGAATCGGCACATATCAAGTTCAAAGACAGCGACTTGTCGGCTTATGTATACCGCTCACTATTCGACGTGGCGCGTCAGTACCGCGAGAGCTTCGAGGTTTATGGCAGCAAAAAATCATTCGAATGGCCGCTGATCGAAGGTGAAGATCCAGTGATCCACACCGCAAAAAAGCCCGAGCATGAAATCCCTGAGAAAGTAACGACACCGGATTACGCGCATTATTTACCGGAGGAAATCCGTCATTTCACCGGTCACGGCGTTTATAACCTGGACGACAACGCACACTTGTCGTTCGTACAAGGTGGCGGCCACGGCGGCTCGCACCCGCATTTGGCGCACGAGTTCATCACCGCATTGATTGAAGACCGCGAACCGTTCCCGAATGCATGGCAGTCGGCCAACTGGACGAGCGTAGGTATCCTGGCGCACGAATCGGCATTGCAAGGCGGCGCGATTATCAAGCTGCCGGATTTTAAGAATGTGTAATAACCATTACAATTGAAACAATTAACCTCAATGAAAACCAAAGCGTTATCCTTTATCTTAGGTATTGTCCTCCTGGGATGTGCCTCTCAGCAAAACTCTCAGAACGCGTCGGTTAAAACCTCCAAAAGCGAAGCCAAGGCTCGCCGTTTGGAAATCCTGTTTCTGGGCGACAAGGGCCATCACAAGCCCGCCGAACGCGTTCCGCAGATCATGGCTGCATTGGGTCCCAAAGGCTTCAACTTTACCTACACGGATAACCTCAACGACCTGAACCCCGAAACGCTCGCCAAGTACGACGCATTGATGCTGTATGCCAACTGGGACTCGATTGCGCCGCAACAGGCGAAGTCGCTGCTCGACTATGTAGCCAGCGGAAAAGGCTTTATTCCCGTTCACTGCGCTTCTTACTGCTTCCGCAACAATGCAGAAGTGGTGAAGCTGATCGGCGGGCAGTTCTGGCGCCATACCTGGGATACTATCCAGCCGGTATGGACCAAGCCTGATCATCCGGCCATCGCAGGCGTCAAGCCTTTCAAAACGGTGGATGAAACGTACCTGCATACGTTGCTGCAATCTGATAACATCGTACTCACCGAGCGCCTGATCCAGAAAGACCAGGAAAAAGACCGTCCCGGACAGCAGAAAGAGCCTTATACCTGGGTAAGAACCCACGGCAAAGGCCGCATTTTCTACACCGCGTACGGCCATGACGAGCGTACATGGAGCACACAAGGCTTTCAGGATCTGATCGAAAAAGGTATCCTGTGGGCTGTGAACGACGATGCCCGCAAAGCATTGGCCGCATTGGCACCGAAGCCATTTGAATACCGCGAGGCGAAGCTGCCTAACTACGAGCAACGCCCGGGCGTTCAAATGCAGCAGTTGCCGCTTTCGCCGGAAGAGTCTGTGAAACACATTCAAATCCCGGTGGATTTTACTTTGAGCGTCTTCGCACACGAGCCAGATGTAATGCACCCCATCGCAATGACGTGGGACGAGCGCGGCAGATTGTATGTTTTGATTACCAAAGATTATCCCAACGAACGCAAGGACACAGGCGGTAGTGACTACATCCTGATCTGCGAGGATACCAACAACGATGGAAAGGCCGATAAATTCACCAAGTTCGCCGATGATCTAAGTATTCCAACGGGTATGACATTTGCTAACGGCGGGTTGGTCGTTTCGCAAGCGCCGCACATGCTGTTTTTGCAGGATACTAATGGCGATGACAAGGCTGACGTGAAGAAAATCCTCTTCTCCGGCTTCGGCACAGGCGATACGCATGCGGGGCCTTCCAACCTGCATTACGGCTTCGACAACTGGGTTTACGGCTCAGTAGGTTATTCTGGCTTTAAAGGCAAAGTAGGCAACAGCGACCAACTCGATTTCGGCCAGGCATTGTTCCGTTTCAAGCCGGATGGTTCGGATATGGAAATTGTGGCCAAAACTTCGAATAACACCTGGGGATTGGGCTTCAATGAGGCTGGCGATCTGTTTGGCTCAACTGCCAACAACTCACACGGCTGGTACAGCGCCATTCCAAACCGCTATTTCGGAGCAAGCAAAGTCGATAACGGCAGCCGCAGCACCGATACCCACAAGGATATGCAGCCTATCACACCAAAAGTACGTCAGGTTGACGTTTTCGGTGGATTTACAGCCGCAGCAGGCCACAACTTCTACACCGCCCGCGCTTATCCGAAACAATACTGGAACAAAGTCGCATTCGTTTCCGAGCCTACCGGCCACATTCTGCACCAGAACGTGATGGTGAAAAAAGGTACGGATTATGAGGATCAACTCGGCTTCAACCTCCTCGCAGGTGCCGACGAATGGGTTGCTCCTGTATTCGCGGAAGTAGGTCCGGACGGTGCCGTTTGGGTAGCCGACTGGTACAGCTACATCATCCAGCACAACCCAACTCCAAAAGGCTCCGAAAACGGAAAAGGTAATGCCTACGAAACGCCATTGCGCGATTTCACCCACGGCCGCCTCTACCGCATCGGTTGGAAGAATGCACCGAAGTACACGCCGATTGCATTGAGCAAATCGCGTCCGGAAGAACTCGTTGCGACTTTGAAAAACAACAACATGTTCTGGCGCCAGCACGCGCAACGCCTTTTGGTGGAACGCGGCAACAAGGATGTGGTTGCGAAATTGGTTGAACTCGTTAAAGACAAATCAGTTGACGAAATCGGCTTGAATACCGCTGCGATCCACGCATTGTGGACATTGGAAGGCCTGAATGCCATCTCCGACCCGCAAGTACTGCCGGTAGTGGTGGAAGCATTGAAACATCCATCCAACGATGTACGCAAAACGGCTGTAAAAGTGCTCCCACGCACCGCTGCAACCGGCGAAGTGTTGCTCACTGCCGATGCATTACATGACAAAGAGCCATTGGTGGTGCTGAACACGCTCCTCGCATTCTCCGAAATCCCATTGACCCCGCAAATCGAAACGGCAGTGCTTACATTGCTGGATACCTATTCCAATGCAGAAGACCGCTGGATGCCGGATGCATTTGCCGCTATCCTGAACTCACATGACGGAGCATTGCGTACAAAATACATCGCTCAACGTGTTGCGAAGGCTGGTTCAGCGGGTGCTACCCAGCAGACAGCCGCTGCCAGCCACGCAGATCACTCGGCAATGAACCACGAAGGTCACGGCGCAAGCAAAGTGACGGTACAGGGCTCCGCAGACCTCGCGGTAACCAACATTACCATCGAGCCGAAAACGCCTTACGTGCGTGAATATGCCCGCGTCGTGATCGAAATTACCAACATCGGATCAGTACCCGTGACCAAAGAGCAGGTGCCGACGGTGAATGTGGGTATCCGCAGCCGTTCTTTGAATACCAACTACATCAGCCGCCAGCTCACCAACGGCATCGCGCCGGGCGAAACGGTGAAGCTTGTGGAAGGTAACAACGGCCCCTGGAAAACCGCATTCGGTTTCTCTTCCGATGAAGCAGGTAAAGTGAATGTAACCGCGACCGTGGATGTGGATAATGTGGTTCCTGAAAAAGATGAGAACAAAAACAACACGATGAGCAAGTCGTTCGAAGTGCGTCGCCTCGACCGCCTTTCCGACTTCGCCCTCGAACGTACCGTACGCGGCTATTCATCTTACGCAAGCGGTGACGATGTGTTGAAACTCATTCAGACCTCACAATCACTCGACCCGCAAGGCCGCAATGCAATCGTGAAAGGTATCCTCGGAGCCTGGAACCCGAAACGTAAGGAAGAGACCAACGACGAGGGCAAAAAACTGCTGGCAAGCGTTAAAAGCACCATTCCTGACGATCTGAGTAGCCGCTACACTACCTTGCTGGAATCTTACGGCATTAAGGAAGAAGTCGCTGCCGACCCGAATGTACAAGTCGTGACGATCAAGGCCATTCGTGAAGAAATGAAGTTCACTGTTACCGAATTCACCGCGGTGGCTGGTAAAACGGTTGAAATCGTATTCGAAAACCCGGATGCGATGCAGCATAACATTGTGGTAGGACGTCCCAAGTCTACCGAGATCATCGGCGCTGCTGCCGACAAGATGATCACCGCCAAAGACGGCGCAGAGAAGAATTATGTACCTAATATCCCTCAGGTTTTGGCCGCGACACCGCTCGTAAACCCCGGCCAGACTTACCGCTTGAAGTTTGTAGTACCGGATCAGGTTGGAGACTATCCGTATGTATGTACGTTCCCTGGCCACTGGCGCTTGATGACCGGGGTCATGAAAGTTGTAAAGGACAAAGGGTTATAATTCTAAACTGCGCTTAGCCTATGATTTCAAAATCCAATCAAGTTTAGCGTATAACTATCAACGTTCAGATTCGCAGGGCATTTTAAATGCCTTTGCGAATCTGGATGGTTGATTTTGAAACACCAAATGTGCGACGGGTTCTCAAGACCCGCCGGAGGGTTATTTTTTTATCATTTTTAAAA
>DATMSL010000821.1:0-4524 GCA_035565435.1 Dyadobacter sp.
AGCTGTCTATCCTGCTCATGAAAGGTTGCATATTACTGGTACTCACGATCTTCTGCCTGCTCGCTTCGGGGCGATCGGGTTACGCATGCGGTAGCAAACACGCCTTTGTGCAAAGGGAAACCAGGCATGTGCAACCTCTGCGCAACATCTGCCCTATCCACCATCAATCGGGTCATTGCAAACAATGCATGCATCACTGCGGCGAATCCGGCTGCGACTGTGCACACCCGGCTACCACTTTTGCAGTAAAGGCCCCGTCCGTCGATCTCTTCGAAAAGCCTTTCAATGGAGTGGATAATAACGTCTCCTGGTTTTTCCGGCAGGCTATTCCAAAGCCCGTCTATCTCGCGCTCTGGATGCCTCCCAATATAAGCTGTTAGGCACCTCACCCCACAGGACTGCCTGCCACAGGACTGCCTGCCGTAAGGTGGCCATCCGGGAATACGCACCTGCTTTCGCGGGTCATTAAAACTTTATAACAGCTTAAACTTATTCCGATGAAATCAATAAAAATATGGATGGCAGTGGTATTATTGCTATCCGCCGTATTGTCGCAGGCAGCGATCAAAAACGCTGCGACTGAAAATGTAAAAGTCGACGGTTCCTGTGCGTTATGCGAAGCGCGTATTGAATCCGCCGCATTTGAAAAGAACATTTCCGAAGCGAGCTGGAACAAGGAAACGAAGATTGCCTCGGTTACCTACGACAGCAAAAAGACCTCACTGGACGCCATCCTGAAAAAGATCGCATTGGCCGGTTTCGATAATCAGTCTTACCTCGCGCCCGACAAGGCTTATGCCGAACTGGAAGCCTGCTGCCGGTACGAGCGCACAGGTAAAAGCGAACCCGCTGAGATAAAACCAGCTGCACACGAGCATCATGCAATGGGCGGGCCCGCAGCCAAACCCGCCGAGGCCGATCCGCTGAAACCGGTGTTGGAGGCTTATTATGCGATCAAAGATGCATTGGTGGCTTCTGATGGCAATGCAGCCTCCGTGAAGGCGGCAAGTCTGGTTAAGGCGATCAAGGAAGTGAAAATGAACGAGCTCGGCCACGAGCAGCACAATGTGTGGATGAAGGTGATGAAAGACCTGGATTTCGATGCGGACCACATTTCTGAGACGAAAGATGTAGGCCACCAGAGAGACCATTTCTCATCGCTCTCGGAGAATATGTACAAGGTCATCAAGGCGGCTAAACCTTCGCAGCCCGTGTACTACCAGCATTGCCCAATGGCCAAAGAAGGGAAAGGGGCGAACTGGCTTAGTCAGATACCCGCCATCAAAAACCCCTACTATGGTGCCCAGATGCTGAATTGCGGCAAAACCACCGAAACGCTTAAATAGTTAACGGCTGTCCCGGTAAGCGTTGCCCACCTACGCTTTCGGGGCAGCATTCTCTTCCTTAATCAACGCACCTGCTATGAAGGATTTTCAAAAAATCCCGCGGATAATGCCTGTTATGTTATGGGTCGTTTTCCTGTCTGTTTTCTCCCACACTTTGTTTGCCCAGAAGGTCGTACGATACGACTTATATGTAAAAGATACCACGGTCAATTTCACGGGCACGCCCAAAAGGGCCATCGCTGTGAATGGCCAGATACCCATGCCTACCCTGACGTTTACGGAAGGCGATACCGCCGAAATCTACGTACACAACGAGCTTAACGAAGAAACCTCCCTCCACTGGCACGGGTTGTTCCTTCCCAACCAATACGACGGCGTACCCAACCTTACGCAAATGCCCATCAAGCCGCATACGACGCATTTGTACCGTTTCGCCATTATCCAGAACGGAACGCACTGGTACCACAGTCATACCGAATTGCAGGAGCAGATCGGCATGTACGGCTCTATGATCCTCAACAAAAAGCAAGAACCCGCCATACCGACCGTGCCTGTTATCCTCAGCGAATGGACGGATATGAATCCGAATAATGTACACCGGATGCTGCACAATGCCAGCGACTGGTTCGCCATTAAAAAGGGCGCGACACAAAGCTACTCGGAGGCGATTGCGCAGGGTTATTTCAAAACCAAAATAGGAAACGAATGGAAGCGGATGACGGCGATGGACGTCAGCGACGTATACTATGACCGCTTTCTGATCAATGGAAAGAATGAAAGTCAGCTTTCCCAGTTCAAACCCGGCGACAAGGTACGTCTCAGGATTTCCAATGGAGGGGCATCTACCTATTTCTGGCTCACGTACGCGGGCGGAAAAATGACCGTGGTCGCTACGGACGGCAACGACGTCGAGCCTGTGGAGGTTGATAGGCTGATCATCGCCGTTTCGGAAACCTACGACGTAATCGTTACCATTCCGGATGTCAAACCGGGTGCTGCACCAGTCTCCTACGAATTTCTGGCTACCTCTGAAGACCGCACCAAATCGGCCTCGCTGTATTTGGGAGAAGGCATACGACAACTGGCCTCACCATTGCCCCGGCTCAAATATTTCGAAGGAATGAAAATGATGAATGGGATGATGAAGATGGACGGTAACCTGGACGATATGGGCATGAAAATGAGCCTGAACCAGATGGATATGAATGTGGTCATGTACCCGGAAATCACAGGCCCACAGAAAAGCAGGAAGAAGGAGGCCGGTACGAACAATATGCAGATGGACAAATCGGGCATGAATGGCGGCGATGGCCACGCCAATCATGCCAATATGTATAACAGTAATGCATTGTCGTCGATTACCACGCTGAACTACGCCATGCTCAAATCACCGGAAAACACCTCGATCCCCAAAGGCGCGCCTGTAAAAGAGCTGCGCTTCACGCTCACCGGAAACATGAACCGTTACGTGTGGAGCATGGACAACAAGGTGGTTTCGGAACGGGACAAGATCCTGATCAGAAAGGGCGAGAACGTGCGGATGATCATCTACAACAATTCCATGATGCGGCACCCGATGCACCTTCACGGGCACGATTTCAGGGTGCTCAACGGCCAGGGAGCCAATGCACCGTTGAAAAATGTGATCGACATCATGCCCATGGAAACCGATACTCTGGAATTTGCAGCCACCGAAAGCGGGGACTGGTTTTTCCACTGCCATATTCTCTATCACATGATGAGCGGAATGGGCGGGATCTTTTCCTACGAGAATTCGCCCGCCAATCCCGAAATACCGAATCCCAGGCTCGCGCAGCGCAAACTCTTCGCCGACGACCGGATGTTTCACTTCATGGCGGAAAACGACATTGCCACCAACGGGAACGACGGCCAGGCGATGGTACAAAACACCCGCTGGAGCATTGGTTCTGAATGGCGGCTGGGCTATAACGATCACCATGGCTACGAGGTGGAGACGCACCTTGGCCGGTACATCGGCAGAATGCAGTGGCTAATGCCGTTCATAGGCTTCGACTGGCGGTACCGGAAAATGGGGATGGACGAAGTGGAGAGCAACCTGTTCGGCCAGCGGAACACCAAAGACCGGAGAGCGCTGTTCAGCGCCGGGGTAAACTATGTGCTGCCGATGCTGGTGACGGCCCAGGCGGAGATTTTCACCGACGGTAATGTCCGCTTTCAACTGGAAAGAATGGACATACCCGTCTCGCGCCGCCTCCGAATGAACCTGATGGTCAACACCGATAAAGAATACATGGCGGCCCTCCGGTACATTTTTACCAGGAACATCGGCGCCACCGCGCATTACGACAGTGACATGGGATTCGGGCTCGGGCTTACCCTGAATTATTAACAGTTTATAAAAAACCACACTCCCGCCCTCCGGCGACACGCGCAATGCTGAGTCCGGAGGGCAGGATGCTTGGCATTTACCTGGCGTACTACCCTACGGAAACAACACGCTGGGCTTCCACCGACCGGGTATTTAGCTCGATGTTTTTCACCTCTTTATGTTTTCCGTCGATCAGGACTACTTTGTAAGAACCGTCCGGCAGCTGGCTAAGGTCAAATTTGGTGCGGGTGGCAGCGTCGTCTTTGTCAATCACCTTGGATGCCAGTGTATGGCCGAATTGATCCAGGACATTTACAGACACTTCTTTTTCAGCCTTAATAACATTCACTTCGATTTTTCCATTGGCTGTGGTTACGACCCAAAACCGGGTTTCAACTCCTTCGGCGGTAGGGCTGGAAGCCGCCGTTTCCCATTGCGCATAGCTTGCGGAAGAAAGGGTGAGAGAAGCTGTGAGAAAGAGGGATGCGATGAGCGTTTTCATGGTTGCTTATGTTTAAATATGATCGTTTAACACTTGTCGGTAGCGTCGTTGCTGCCGACTTCCGATACAATGTTAAGCACCCGGTTTTGCCCCCCAAAACGGATTCGACGGATAGGCACAGAACAACGACAGATCAGCCCAATTAAACCTTAAACAACAGAAAACAAGACACTTAACAATAGAAACACTCATTCATAGAGTAGAATCGGGGATTCGTAGAGTAGTAACCAGAGTTCATTGAGTACGAAGGATTTCGGTTACAAAATGATGCGAAGCATTCTGTAAAAGTGGTATTCGGGACATTGCCATCGACAACCATCGCACGA
>DATMSL010000822.1:0-16126 GCA_035565435.1 Dyadobacter sp.
ATGCTTTCCGGAGGTCTTTTCTTTTGTATTAAAAGCCTATTTACCGTAGAGTTTCTTAGCCGCTGGCTCATATTTATCACCAGCGCTCCACTGTGGTGCCGTTTTACGGTCTGCGATGAGGCGGGTTGCATAAGTATAGGCCTGGCTGAATTTCAGCAGGTAATTGAAATCGACGGTTTCAGGATGGTCGGTTACCTGGTGGTAGTTTTTCATAATATCCCCATTGAACTCCTTGAAACCGGGCGTGAAAGTTGGGGCTGGAACACCTTCTTTGGCAAAACTTACATTATCCGACCGGTCGAAAAGACCTTGTTCCGGCGAAGGATCGGCATAAACGCCCAGGCCGAATGCCTTGCAAGCCGCTTCTATCTCCGCGCGCGCGCCGGTGCGGTCGAGGCCCATGACCGAAACGATGGTGGTGTCATTATAACCCGCGCCGTCGGAATTCATGTTGAAAATACATTTGTTCAAAGGCATAACCGGGTGTGCCGCGTAATATTTGCTACCCAGCAGGCCTACTTCTTCGCCGGTCAATGCGACAATGACGATCGAGCGTTTAGGTGGGTTTTTAGCCAGCGCTTCGGCTGCGGTGAGCAATGCGGTTACGCCAAAAGCATTATCGCGGGCGCCGTTGAAGATGCTATCCTCGGGTGTGTACGTCTGCCCACCTTGCTTGCCTACGCCAACATGGTCGTAATGTGCAGAGAGCAGGATGTATTCATCTTTCAATTTAGGGTCGCTGCCTGGAATGTAGCCGGCCACATTGTAGCTGTAAATCGGTTTGGCGATTCTGCCGGAGGTTTTGAAAGTAACCTCTTTCACCGCGCGTAATGCACGGGCAAATTTGGCTTCCTTGCCATTCACCCAGGCATGCGGGATCGATTTGGCAGCAGCACCTTCGGCAAGCGATATTTTTTCACCTGCAAAGAACTTGCTTACCGTATTCCAGGGAATGGGAGCATTGAAAAGCTCGATAACGGCAATGGCCCCTTTGTCTTGGGCGATTTTGCGCTTTTCTGTCGAGGTAACAATGATTTCCGAGGGTGTTTGCGTTTCCGGCGTGCCGCTTTCTACCAGCACAATTTTGCCCTTCACGTCCAATCCTTTGTAATCATCCCAGCCTTTGTCCGCATTTTCCAGACCAAAACTTGCGTAGACGATCGGCGCTTTCAAATCCACCGCATCGCCGGCCATCAAAAGCCAGTCGGTGCCGCTTTTCATGATTTCAGCGTCTGCTGTGATCTCGCCCGGACCATTAGCGCCCATTTTCTCGAATGGTACACGCTGGAAATAGCTTGAAGTGCCGGTTTCGGTATTGCCAGGCACGGGTACCACGCCCAGTTTGCGGAACTGCTCGGCAATGTAGCGTGCCGCTACGAAGTTACCTTGCTCGCCCGTGCGCCTGCCCATGAGCTCGTCGCCCGCGAGGAAGCGGATATGCGCCTCGGTTTCCGACTTTTTGATTTGGAATTCAGGTAATGAAGAGGTCTTTTTCTGCGCATCGGCCGGGATTGCAAGAGCCAGCCCGAGCGGTAGCAGGAGGAAAGGTAGTTTCATGACTGTTTTGTGATGATTTTAAAAAGAAAATGTGAAGATGTAAGATAATCAGACATCTCCACATTGTATGTTACGGAAATCGGAATTCGCTACCGTTTGTTCAATATTACGGCCGCTTCTTTTGCGAAATAGGTCAGGATACATTTCGCTCCCGCACGGCGGATGCTCGTAAGCACTTCCATCATCGCACGGTCGCCATCGAGCCAGCCGTTTTGCGCAGCGGCTTTCACCATCGCATATTCGCCCGAAACGTTGTAAGCCGCGATCGGAATATCGAAGTTTTCATCCAGCAGGCGGATAATATCGAGGTACGACAATGCAGGTTTCACCATCAGCATGTCGGCGCCTTCTTCAAAGTCCAGCTGTGCTTCGAGTAGTGCCTCGCGCTTGTTGGCGGGGTTCATCTGGTAAGTCTTTTTGTCGCCAAACTTCGGTGCGGACTCCAATGCATCGCGGAACGGACCGTAGAATGCACTAGCATATTTGGCCGAATACGACATAATGCTCACATCCGTAAATCCGTGCGCATCGAGGTGGCGGCGGATGTAGCCCACGCGGCCGTCCATCATATCGCTCGGGCCGAGAATGTCGGCACCGGCTTTAGCTTGCGCCAGCGACATGTTGGCGAGGATTTCGAGTGTGGCGTCGTTCAATATCTTGCCGTTCTCCACGAGGCCGTCGTGGCCGTCGGAGCTGTATGGGTCCATGGCCACGTCGGTCATGATCACCAGCTCGGGAAACTGCTCCTTTACGGCCGTAATGGCTTTGAGGTAAAAAGTATCTTCATGATAGCTTTCCGACGCGAAACGGTCTTTTTTGCCTTCGGGATAGTTGGGAAAGAGGTCGATCGCCCTGATACCCAGGTCGGTTACTTCTTTGAGCTCTTCGAGCAGGTTGTCCAACGAATTGCGGTAAATGCCGGGCATCGACTTCACCTCGGATTTCTGCCGTGTTCCTTCTACGACAAACATGGGAAAGATGAAATCGGATACCTGCAAATTGGTTTCCTGAACAAGGTCACGCACACCTGCGGATTTTCTATTACGTCGGGGGCGACGGTCTAATTGGATCATGATATTGGGCAGTCGGCGATCGGCTTTCGGCCGTCGGCTTTTATAAAGGCTTGTTGAAATACTTTAAAGGAAACCCCACAAAGAAACGCAGAGTTTCCCAAATCGCCCCTTTTTCCCTAACCATTCTTCCTACGCGGGCGGCCCTTTCTCCATCCTCCTTTCCTCCATCCTCCCTCTCCTCCATTTACCCTACCATCAACTTAAAACCTTCCCCATGTAGGTTCATGATCTGGATCGAAGGATCTTCGCGGAGGTATTTGCGGAGTTTGGTAATGTAGACGTCCATGCTGCGCGCATTGAAATAGGAGTCGTCGCCCCAAATGGTTTTCAGTGCAAAACTGCGGCTGATGGGCTGGTTGAGATTTTGGCAGAATAGCCGGAGCAACTCCGATTCCTTGCTGGTAAGACGTGCAGATGTCTCACCAATGGCTAATTGCTGGTGGTTATAATCAAAAGTATATAGGCCAATCTTGAATGCTTTGATCTCTTCCGGCTGGTCGGTCTGCCGGGTGTAGCGCCTGAGAATAGCCTGGATCCGCATGAGCAGTTCTTCACGGTCGAAGGGCTTGGTGACGTAGTCATCGGCCCCGACCCGGAAACCCTGCATCGTATCCTCCTTCATCGACTTTGCCGTTAGAAAAATAATAGGCACATCACGCCCACTCATACGTACCTCTTTCGCGAGTGAAAAGCCGTCTTTTTTGGGCATCATTACATCGAAAATGCACAAATCGTATTCTTTATCCACAAAATGCTGCCAGCCCTTTTGCCCATCAGTAGCAAGGTCGGTGGGAAAGCCTTTATCGGTCAGATATTCCTGAAGAAGCATTCCGAGGTTGGCGTCGTCTTCAACGAGTAAAAGATTGGGCATTTGAAAAAGGGGTAAATCGTTTAGGTTTGCAAGATACAACATCCCTGCCCGGGGTAGGTTGACCCATGAATAACAGAATTCAGGAAAAATTGCTGAATGGTTACATCCTGCGTAAATTAACCCGATAAAACTAGCGATCTTTCGTATCTGTGAAACCTTCTTAATTCATAAAAAATGTTAAAGTTCATCCTATGGGTCACCGCGATCCTCGTGATCCTCGGTGTAGTGTACATTTCCGGGCCAAAAGTGCCGGAAGCACGCCTCACGCCTGTTTTACCAACCGTTACCAGCGATCTTCCAAAGCTGGAAGAGGAAATAAACCGCACCGAAAAGGCCACGCCGCTTTTGAAGCCCGACAACGAGGCGAGGATCATATGGGCGAACGACAGCTTGAAGCAGAAGACGACTTACAGCATCGTGTATATCCATGGGTTCGGCGCGAGCTGGGCCGAGGGAGACCCTATTCACAAAGACCTCGCTAAAAAATACGGGGCCAACCTCTATCTCTCGCGTATGCACGACGCCGGTATCGCGGATACCAATGCGTTCGACGACCTCACGCCCGCCAATTTCCTGGCCGGAGCGAAACGCGCGTTGGCGATCGGGAAGGTCCTGGGAGACACGGTGATCGTGATCGGCACTTCGGCGGGCGGGCTGCTTTCTGTTTACCTGGCGGCTACCCATCCGGAAATCAAGGGATTGGTACTTTACTCGCCGTGCATGGCCATTGCAAACCCTGCAATGAAGCTCGTGACGGGCCCGTGGGGCCAGCAAATACTGCATAAGGTGATGGGTACCCACAATATGGGGAAGGATTCCATTCCGGTGCAGGCGCAATTCTGGTTGCAGGGTTACCATACCAACGGGCTCACGACGTTGCAGCAGATGATCGATGCCATCGCCCGGCCTGAGATTTTTGCGGAAGTGAAAATGCCGGTTTTTGTAGGATATTATTACAAAGACGAGGAGCACCAGGATAAAGTAGTGTCGGTGAAGGCTATCCGTAAAATGTTTGAGGGACTGGGGACGCCGGCCGACCTGAAAGAGGAAATGGCATTTCCGGAGACCGGCGACCATGTAATCGGCTCGCGGTTACGGTCGAAGGACGTAAAGAGCGTGTACGAGGCCACGGACCGGTTTTTTCAGGAAAAGCTGCATTTGAAACCAGTAGAAAAGCCTGTCGTCCAGCCTTGAACGGATACTGGAAAGGCATCGCAGGAGGGGATATTGTGGTTAAAGCCGTTAAAAATGCTTTACTTTGCCGGCTTGAACGGACATCCTAATTAATCAACAATAAAAGGAAACATGGCTTACGGTTTATTAAAAGGAAAAAGAGGAATTATATCGGGTGCATTGGACGAAAACTCCATTGCCTGGAAAGTAGCGCTGAAAGCGAAGGAAGAAGGTGCCACGTTTGTACTCACGAACGCGCCTATCGCAATGCGTATGGGGGCGATCAATGACCTCGCGAAGCAATGCGACGCCGAGATTATCCCTGCTGACGCTACTTCCCTGGAAGATATCGAAAACCTTTTTACCAAATCGACCGAGATCCTCGGCGGCAAGATCGATTTCGTACTGCACTCGATCGGAATGTCGCTGAACGTACGCAAAGGCCGCTCCTATGGTGACCTGAACTACGAATGGTTCCAGAAAGGCGTGGATATTTCGGCGCTGTCGCTGCACAAATTCTTGCAGGTAGCTGAAAAGCTCGACGCGATCAACGATTGGGGATCGGTTGTGGCATTATCCTACATTGCGGCGCAACGTACTTATTCATTCTATAATGACATGGCCGAAGCCAAAGCCATGCTTGAAAGCATTGCGCGCAGCTATGGCTACCGTTATGGAAAAGCCAAAAATGTGCGTGTAAATACGATCTCGCAGTCGCCGACCAAAACCAAGGCCGGTTCAGGTATAGAAGGATTCGACGCATTCTATGATTTTGCGGAAAAAATGAGCCCGCTGGGCAATGCTTCGGCAGATGACTGTGCAAACTACGCGATCACTCTGTTCTCTGATCTGACCCGTTTCGTGACCATGCAGAACCTCTACCACGATGGCGGTTATTCTTCAACCGGTATTTCCGAAGAACTGGTAACAATGATCCAGCAACAGGCGGAGCAGCAGCAGTAATATTCCAATTCGATATTCTGAAAACCCTTCAAGGCACGTGTTTTGAAGGGTTTTCTTTTTGTATTAAAATAAATGCGTATACACACCGTTTCGCGTTGTGTAATGTTTGAAGAACCAATTAGTTTAGCCAAATAAAATTAATTTATGAATCATCAGACTCATCACCCCTTTTTCAGCAAACTCGGGGCACAGGCAAGCCGCCTGCTGCTCGCAGCCATGTTCCTGACATTGTTTTCCTGCGGCGGCGAAAAAGAAGCCACTCAACAACAAGCTACACCTGATGCGCCTGTTTACACGCTGGTGTTTCTGGATAAAACACAAAGCGTGCATGTCGATAAACGCTATGTGAACGATAAATACCGCCAGGCACTAACCGACATTATCGAGCAGAATATGAAGAATAAGGGCGATAAGCTGGAAGTGTACTTCATTCATGAAAATACATCCAAGGCCCGCGCGCTGTCCCTAACCGTTCGCAGCGAACGCGATAATCTCGAAGGTGCCAATGCGACCGACCGTGAAGGTATCGAAACCGCATTCCAGCTGACATTGCAGAAGGAAAAGAGTATTTACCTGCGCCAGCTACTGGCCAAGCTCAACCAGCAGAATACCGGATCCTCCAACCTGTCGACCGACATTTGGG
Source organism: Dyadobacter sp. (assembly GCA_035565435.1). Lineage (GTDB taxonomy): Bacteria > Bacteroidota > Bacteroidia > Cytophagales > Spirosomataceae > Dyadobacter. The sequence continues at coordinate 6,281 of DATMSL010000822.1, forward strand.
CCAGTTTGCCCGTAATCGCCAAGGCCGGCGAAAGTGGCTCGGAAGTGAAAGTATATTATTTCAGTGATATGGTAGAAAGCGTAAAAGGAGCCGATCGCCGCGATTTCCATACCAATCCACCTAAAAGTGACGCCGAGGCGGAAGCGGATGCCAAAGAAGATACCAAGAAGCTGGAACGTTACGCGATTGGCTCGCCACAGGTTACGATCGTGTCCCCATTCGAACCGACGGCTTCAAGCAAAGAGAACAACCCGCACGTGACGCATTACTGGCAGACGCTGTTTCAGGAGCTGGGCGGAGTAAGTGTAGAGGAACTTTGAGTAGGATACTATAAATTTTGAATGGCTTTCAGATTCTCGGCGTCGTCGAATATGGCGCGGATGGGGATTTGGAAGCCTTCGATTACAAAGCTTTTAACGTCATTGCTTGGAGCTTTGAGAATCAACTCATACTTTTCGTCGATGAGATGATATTGTTCAAGTGTTTCGTTTTCGGGATCAACAATCCAGTATTCCTCAATACCATGCGCCTGATAGTCATCGAACTTTACGCCGCGGTCGCGTGCTTCGGTCGAAGTTGAGAGCACTTCTACAACCAGATCGGCAGTGGGGAAAAGAATTTGATCGGTGGTGAACGTCATGGCCTTGTCTTTGCGAAAAAAGCAAATGTCAGGTTCATAATCGTTTCTAGTCAGCGTGATCATAATTTTTTCTATTCCGACAAACCCCATATTCTGCTTGCAAACGTAAATGTTCATAAGTTGAGCCAAACGTAGCGAAGCTTTATTATGCTTCATCTTTACAGGAGAGTGAACCACGATCTTGCCATTGATAAACTCAGTTTTCTCCTGCTCGGTAATGTCATTATAAAATTTCAACCGACGCTTCCGCTCTTCATCGAGCGCTTTTTGCACCGCATCCAGCACCAGATATGCATCCGGTACATTCATAATCTCCGAGACAATACGGTTACTCATCTCTCCTGTCAATTGTAGTGTTTCCAAATTTAACAAAGTTTAGGGTGAAAAGATAGATTATGGGTACTGTCATCCGGCCCAATTCTCCCGGTCCAAACTCCGGTATTGAATCGCTTCGGCCAAATGCTCAACCTTGATATCATCGCTATCGGCCAGGTCGGCGATGGTGCGGGAGACTTTGAGGATGCGGTCGTAGGCGCGCGCGGAGAGGCCGAGGCGTTCCATGGCTTTGCGGAGGAGCATTTTGCCAGCCTCCTCGATGATGCAGATCTGCTTGACCATTTCAGGCGTCATCATGGCGTTGGAATAAATTTCCCTGTGGTTTTTGAAGCGCTCAGTCTGGCGTTCGCGTGCGCGGATTACGCGCTCACGGATTTGTTCGCTGCTTTCCGATTTGCGGGTGGAGGAGATTTGCTCGAACGAAACGGGCGTCACTTCAACGTGCAGGTCGATACGGTCGAGCAGCGGGCCGCTGATTTTGTTGAGGTATTTCTGAACGACGCCCGGGCCGCAGACGCAGTCTTTTTCAGGATGGTTATAATAGCCGCAGGGGCAGGGGTTCATGCTGGCGATGAGCATGAAGTTGGCAGGATATTCGACCGCCATTTTAGCCCTCGAAATACTCACTTTTCTTTCTTCCAAAGGCTGTCGCATTACTTCCAGTACCGAGCGTTTAAATTCCGGCAACTCATCCAGAAACAGCACGCCGTTGTGTGCCAAAGATATTTCGCCGGGTTGCGGATAACTGCCGCCGCCTACTAATGCGACATCGCTGATGGAATGATGTGGCGAGCGAAACGGGCGCCGGGATACCAGCGTAGCCTGCTTGCCCAGCCTCCCTGCTACGGAATGTATTTTGGTCGTTTCCAATGCTTCAGGCAGGCTCAGCGGCGGCAATATGCTCGGAATACGCTTGGCCAGCATGGTTTTGCCAGCTCCGGGCGGACCAATCATAATGGCGTTATGACCACCCGCAGCGGTGATTTCCAATGCGCGTTTGATATTTTCCTGCCCTTGAACATGTTCGAAATCGGCTTCGTAGTCGTTTTGAGAGGTGAAAAAAAGGTCACGGGTATCGACCAGGAGAGGCTCGATGTCTTTCGTACCCTTGAAAAACCCGATGGCATCTGCTAGTGTTTCGACGGCGATCACGTCGAGATTGTTCACGATAGCGGCTTCGGACGCATTTTCAGAAGGTAACACAATGCCTTTGAAACCTTGTCTCCGCGCCTCGATGGCGATGGGAAGCACCCCTTTGATAGGCCGGAGAATACCGTCGAGAGAGAGCTCGCCGAGGATAATATAATCTTCGGGATTGCGGGTGCAAACGAGCTGGTCGGAGCATTGTAATGTACAGATAGCAATAGGCAGATCGTAGGCGGAGCCCTCTTTGCGAATATCGGCAGGTGCGAGGTTCACGACTAGTTTCTGCCGGGGCATTTTATAGCCGAAGTGTTTCAAAGACGCCTCTACCCGCTGCTGGCTTTCTTTCACAGCGCTGTCGGCCAGGCCGACCATATAGAATCCCAGTCCCTGGCCGACATTTACTTCAATAGTGATGATCGTGGCGTCGACGCCGAAAACGGCGCTTCCGTATGTTTTGGCAAGCATGAGTGTGTGCTTTGATGAATAGAAAAATTTTTGGTAAAAATAGCATGAAAAAGGTGAAAGCCGGGAAACCACATGGAAGGCTTGCGCAACCGCCTGATCATTCCTAATTTATGATTCCATTAAACCAAGCTCATGAATCGGATTCTCCTGACCCTGTTATTTTTCGTAGGTATCATATCGTTTACCGTAGGGCAATCGAAACGAAAGCCTTTGAAAGGAAAAGTCATTTGCATTGATCCTGGTCACGGAGGTACCGCGGCCACGGACAGTTATCGTGTGGGCCCGGGTGGTGAGCGGGAGGAGTGGGTGAACTTGCGCGTAGGGTTGCTGTTGCAAAAAATGTTAGAAAAGAAGGGGGCGAAAGTGGTGATGACGAGAATTGCGGATGTAGAGGTGCCGCTTGCTGACAGGGCGAAACTTGCCAAAGACCGTAAAGCCGATCTTTTTGTTTCGATCCACCATAATGCGACCGCCGATTCGTCGGTTAACTTCCCGATCATATATTTCCATGGAAATATATCCGAGAACGTAGCCAGTGTGGATTTTGGCAAAGAACTGGCTCAGGCGTTGCTGAAATACCTGCATAAGCCCCAGACCCCTGTTTCGCTCGTTTCCGATTTCACCATATTCGCCGATGCCGGGGCTTCGGTACTCAGGAATACATATGGAATGCCTGCGCTTCTCGCGGAGGCTTCATTTTTTACAAATCCTTCGGAAGAGCAGCGATTGAAACAACCCAAACATAATCAGAATGAGGCCATTGCTTATACCGAGGCCATTATCGCGTTTTTTGCGAAGCCTGTCGCGCCCATTGTCGCTAAAAACTCGAAAGTGCCGGTGATCCCCGCATTCAAAGTTTTTCAAGAGGCCGAACGCATGACTCCCATTGCAAAACGTTGGCGCCAGGACTTCGACGAGGGAAAAGTATTTATGACGAAACGCGATACGGCATTGCTGCGCGAATCATACGAGCTTTTCACCCGTTCAGCCCGTTCCTTTCCCGACTCCTGGCTGGCCGGACAATGCCATCAAAACCGCGCCGTACTTTTGCGCAAATTAGGAAAGGGTGTAGAAGCCGGGCAGGAAGATCAACGTTCCCGGGAATACTACGTGCCTGTTTCGGCTATCACTACTGTCCGTTAACGGATTACGATCGTCCGGTTACGGACAAAAAAACGCGTCGTATTATATGTAATTAATTGATATATAAGTATCTTTCAAATTGGCATGATTATTTTATCTACAAAAGTGAAATATATGAAATAATGAAGCGGACTTATCTGGGAGAATTTGAAGAACTGGTGCTGCTCACCGTGGCTGTGCTTAAAGAAAAGGCCTACGGTGTAGCCATTGCTGACGAGCTGCAAAATCAGACAGGCCGCTTGGCCAATATCAGCGCTGTACATGCCGCATTGCACCGGTTGGAAGAGAAAGGAATGCTCGCATCGCACCTGGGAGAAGCCACGGCCGAGCGTGGGGGCAGGCGCAAGCGGCTGTTTGTCGTGACTGCATTGGGTAGTACGACATTATCGGAGATCAGGGAAATGCGTAACCGGCTTTGGAATGCGATCGGACCAGACATTTTTATACCCGCCATATGAAGTCTCCCCACCCTCCCCGCTGGGCCGACGCCCTGCTCAGATTATTGTGTACATCCCATTTGCTGGAAGAAGTTCAGGGCGATCTCTATGAGCGTTTTCAAGCTGATTACATGGCTTTTGGGCAAAAGGAAGCGGGCAGGCGCTATTCCCTGAATGTAATAGGCTTCATCCGCCTGCGGTTCGGATTCGAACGCGCAGGCTGGTCGAGAGCATTAAGAACCCGGACTAAATCGAACCATCAGACCCCATACCCGGCCATGTTCAACAATTACTTCAAAATCGCCCTGCGGAACCTTTGGCGCAATCGTACGACCAGCATTGTCAGCATTCTGGGCCTGTCGGTAGGGCTTGCGAGTGGGTTGGTGATCTTTTTGCTGGTCGGTTACCTATTTAGTTTTAACCGGTATCACGCCAAATCGGAGCGCATTTACTGGATCGTAACCGACATTGTGAACGATAAATCGCAGCAGACGGATGTCACGCCGAGGCCGCTCGGGCAGGTTCTTCGCGATGAATATCCGTTTGTTGAAAGTGCCGTGCGACTGAACAATGTATTCGGGGCGTTGGTAAGTGCCCCGGATGGAAAGGGCGGAATGTCAAAGAAATTTGAGGAATCCCGGAATATCTGTTTTACAGAACCGGAGTATTTCAAAGTCTTCGATTCCGAATGGGCGGCCGGTGACCAGCGGGCAGCATTAAGTGCTCCAAACACGGTAGTATTATCGAAGGAATATGCGGAAAAGTATTTTGGCACAGACCAGGCCATTGGCAAAACATTGCGGCTGGATAACAAAACTGACCTTACGGTAACTGGTATTATCGAAAACCCACCTTCCAACACGCAGCTGCGGTACGATGTGCTCATTTCCTACTCCACACTGCCGGGCTTGTGGAATGACCCCGGCATGATGCAAACCTGGGGCGAGCCTGTTACCATGTGCTGGGTGGCCTTGAAAGAAGGAGCCGAAGTTGCCCGCCTGGATCAAACGCTGGCGGAAATCACACAGAAGCGTTACCATGCGAAAGACGCGGAAACTTACAAAATGCGGACGATCCCGCTACACGAAATGTTCCATATGCCTGGTTATGGTCCGGCGCCACGGCCTATTTTATATGCATTGATCCTCGTCGGCGTATTGCTGGTGATTGCGGCCTGTGTGAACTTTATCAACCTGGCCACAGCCCAGGCGGTCAGGCGGTTGAAAGAAGTGGGGGTGCGTAAAACAATGGGCAGCTCACGGGTGCAGCTGATCGGGCAGTTTATGCTGGAAACGGCGATATTGTGCGGAGCGGCATTTGTTATTGCATTGCTGCTTACCCAGCTGAGCTTACCGATGTTGAATAGCGCATTGTGGATGCTACGAGCAGACATTTCGGTGTTTAATTTGTTGAATATCAATGCGTTGTCGTGGTTTGGGGCTCTGGTAATGCTGGTAATCCTGCTGGCAGGACTCTATCCCTCAGCCGTGCTAGCCCGTTTCAATCCGGTAGCTGCATTAAAAGGCAAGCCCGGAACACGGCGCAATGGAAGGTTTTCGGTGAGAAAGAGTCTGGTGGTTGTACAGTTTTTCATCACGCAGCTCTTCATTATTGGGGTGATCGTGATGTCGGCGCAGGTAAAACATTTGAAAACGGCCGACCCCGGGTTTGACCGGGAAGCCATTCTGATGGTGGATATTCCGGGAGGTAATGTGGCGAGAAACGACGTTTGGGCCAACCAGCTCGGTACAATACCTGGTGTGCGGGCTGTGGCGCTGGGTGCAGAGCCGCCTATGTCCCAAATGGATGCCGATGAGCCTTTTACATTCGATCACCGTACGGAAAAGGAGAAATTCCAGGTGCGCGTGCGGATGGGGAACGACCATTATGTGCCTGTTTTTGGATTAAAAATGCTGGCAGGGCGGAACCTGGAATCCGGGGACACTTCACGACGGGAGGCATTGGTAAACCAGGCCATGCTGAAACAGCTTGGCATTGGTAAGCCGACGGACATTTTGAATAAAGACATCCGGCTTTGGGACCGTGAACGGACGGTTGTCGGGGTTGTCAAGGACTTTAACCTGGACCCGCTGCGCAATTCTGCACAGCCTGCAGTCGTGGTCAACGAGCCAACGGCTTATACCATGACGGCCATTAAGCTGCAAGCCGGTACGGTGGACGCGACTTTACGCCGCATTGAAAAGGCCTGGAATGCATTGTTTCCGGAGAACGTTTACCATTCCGGTTTCCTGGAAGACAAAATCAACGATTTTTATGCTACCGAACAAATACTGTTGGGCCTGATCCGCGTGTTTTCCGCCATCGCGATCCTGATCGGCTGCCTTGGGTTGTATGGCCTCGTCACTTTCATGGCCGAATCCCGGACGAAAGAAATCGGTGTGCGAAAAGTACTCGGCGCGACCGAAAACCAGGTGCTTTGGACCTTCGGAAGGGATTTCGGGGGGTTATTGCTAACAGGTTTTGCACCTGCGGCGGCATTAGGCTGGTTTCTGATGTCCAACTGGCTCCAAAGATATGCCTACCGCATCGATGTCGGCTGGTGGATCTTCGCATTAACCGTTGGGATAACAGCTCTGATCACGACCTTGACCATTTCGATACAATCCATGCGGGCGGCAAGGACCAATCCGGTCGCAAGTTTGCGTAGTGAATAACGCTATTCAACCACCGCCGACACGCAAATGTAAGTCGGGATAATACCGGTCGCGCGGATACGCACCTCAGCGTCTTCCGCCTGCGTGTTGCCTGTAAGCACGAGGGCGGTGTCGAGGCCGAATTTGTTTCCGCCGAGAATATCGGTATTCAACGTGTCGCCTACCATCAGAATGTCTTTTTTACTCACATTAGGATAGTTTTTAATGTGCTGATAGGCGAATATGAACATCTGCGGGTCGGGTTTACCGAAGCGGATAAACTCCCGTCCGATGGTGTTCTCGATCATCTTCGCCAACGCTCCGATAGCGAAGGAGACGCGGCTTTTTGAAGCCGGATAAGTCTTGTCGGTATTCGCTACAATCACCGGAATATTCCGTTTGCGCAGCAGGTTCAGCGTTTTGGTCAGATCCGTATTCCAGTCAAAACCTTCATCGTCCAGAAACACCAGCGCGTTGATATCACCTACATTATTCAAATCCAACTGGCGGATCGAAAGTGTCTTTAAATCCGAGGTCTCGATGTAATGCGCCGAATTTTCGGTACCGAGGTAGGCTACGGTGCCTTTTCTCACTTTCAAATCGAGGTACTCGCGGGCGAGCATGCCCGATGAAATGATCCGGTCGGGCGTAACGTCGTTGATACCCAGGTTCACGTAGCTTTGTGCAAGCTGCTCGGGGCTGCGCGAGGCGTCGTTTGTAACCACATAAAAATCCTTTTGGTGTTCACGCAAATAGGCAAACGTGTTTTCAATGCCGGGGATCAACCCGTTGTACGTTTTGAGCACGCCGAATGCGTCGAAGAAAATAACGTCGTATTTGGAGATAACGGATTTAAAATTATCGAGTACCATACAGTTGGTGTCTTGGGAGTGAATGGGTGTGAAAGGAGGTTGCTAGATTTTCAGGGCACGGAGGATCTTGTCGGGATCGAAGCCGTCGATCGAAGGGAAATACAGTTCATAGGCCTCCCGCTGCAACTTGGTGCAGTACGAGCGGTGGAAAAAGTATTTACCATATTTGATCACATAATTCAATATAAAAAAACGGTAAGCTTCCTTCATGAACCGGACTTCATTTTCAGTGAGCGGATAAACCTTATGATATTCCTGCAAAAACATGATAAAACGCTCTTCCATTAGCGGTCCGATGAGGTAACTGAATACGGTGCGGTCGCCGACATTGGAACACACCCTGCTGAAAAAGTAGAAATCCATCACCCGCGACGACACGCGGAACCAGTCGTAGTCCCAGCGTGAAAACAATTTCATATCGTCGGTAACCGAGAAATTCCCGATGTTCCAGTCCACAAAAACGGGCATGAGGTCGAACGAGCTCACGTTCAGGCGCTGGATATTCTTCATAAAAATGTCGCATTGCCTTTTGAGGATATGGATATAGCCGCGGTGCTCGTACTGGCCGGTGTCGGTTTCCAGGATTTCCAGCAAATGGTGGATGTCGGTACGGAGGTTTTTGGACGATTTTGGAATGGACCGGCTTGCCCGGAAGCACGCCTGATGGAACTTGGCCGCTTCGGTACCCAGTTTGCGGATGTGCTCTTCTTCCAGCCGCCGCGGCATCCGGTTCATGGCACGGATGGGGTTATAAAACACTACCCAGGTATCCACAAAATCTTCCTGATAACGATAAGTATAAACCTGGTTATTTTTTACCAGCGACTTCGCAAGGACATTCTCAAAGGGATAAAGCAGGTTATTCGAAAGGGCCTGGATAATCCGGTGGTCCTCCTTAAAATGTTCGTATTTCCCAAAATAAGAAAGCTTCGCTACCACTTTATCGTCATTGTCGAGCGTGACGCGGAAAACGTGGTTCGTCGAAACTTTGGCACTGATATCTTCTACAAATTTGACCCCGATCGAACTATCGAACCCTGCCCAGGCTTTCCGGATAATTTCGGGATAATCTTTTAAACGCATTCCAATCTCGCATTAGGCTTTACAGATGGCACCAAAGGTAGCAAACTCACCGGAGCAGAATACCCTGGCTGTTGGGGTTGAATAAAAAAATAATCCCATAATTTTGCAAAAACTTACTTTTTGAACTTTGTTTTACTATTTCTCGCGTTTTCTGGTCCGTCTGGCATTGCCCATTTATCTGAGAAAGCTTTGCGTAGTCAATTTCGATAAATTACCCAAAGGAGCGCCACTATTGCTGGCTTCCAACCATCCCGATTCATTTTTTGACGCGGTGGTGATCGGCTCCGTGCTCGAACAACCGATTCATACGCTCACCCGCGGCGACGTTTTTCGAAAAAAAGCAGCTGCATTCTGGCTGCGGCAGATCAACCTGATCCCTGTTTTTCGGGGATCGGAAGGCCGGCAATATGTTAAAAACCATGATGTCACGGCCCAGGAAAGTCACGATGCGCTGAAAAAGGGCGATGCCGTAGTTGTATTTTCAGAGGGTATTTGTGTAAATGAATGGCGCCTTCGTCCACTTGGCAAAGGTACTGCGCGGATGGCCTATAAAATCTGGTATGGTGATGACGCGCTGCAAAGCATGAAGGTGATCCCGACCGGCCTGAACTACGAAAACTTCCGCGGGCCGGGCAAGCGTGTTTCATTGAATTTCGGCGATGCCATTGCCGCTGACGACATTCAAACCAATCCGCAGGAGTACGAAAAGTGGCTAAGGGAGTTCAACGACATCCTCGACCGCAAAATGAACGCCGAGATCCTCACCGTCTCCGCCGACGCACCCAAAGCGGAGCAGCAGCGACAATTGAATGCTTTTTTCGATAAATGCGCCTCACCGAAAGCTAAAAGCAACCCGCTACTGGCCGCGATAGGGTGGATCGGTCGCACCGTTCATTCGCCGTTGTATTCTTTCTTCGAAGGCAAAGCTGCCAAACTCACCGCGCGATCGGTTTTCTATGATTCTGTGCTGTTTGGAATGCTGTTGTATCTGTATCCGGTGATCGTCGGGCTACTTTCGATTATTGTAGCTGCATTTGCAGGCTGGCAGGTTGGATTGGGGTTGTTTGTAG
>DATMSL010000823.1:0-2657 GCA_035565435.1 Dyadobacter sp.
CCATTTCCCACCCCATTTCAAGTGGCCGAAAACCGGTTCCAGCACGTCCAATTTTTCCATCTATTAATACAACACAAACTTACATTGCATTACCAGCCCGCCCGCGCGAAAACGAAAGAGGTGCCCGATCTACGATCAGACACCTCTCCGCTATTGCGATTTTAACCTTTATTACGATCCACAAGCCTCGCATCCTTCCGGATCATCGAGAGAGCATTGCATGTCGGAGCGATTATCACGCGGCGCGGCTGGCTTAGCGTGCTCCTCCGCATATTGCACGTAGTTGAGCTCCTTTTCGGCCACGACAGCAGTCGCAGGTTCCAGTTGTGGCTCCGCTTGCTTGCTGACCGTGAATTGCACCGGATCGGACGCTGCACGGGTACGCAGGTAGTACATACCGGTTTTGAGGCCCTTCTTCCATGCATAGAAGTGCATTGAAGTCAGCTTGCCGAAGTTCGCCTCTTCCATGAAGATGTTCAGCGACTGCGACTGGCAAATATAAGCACCCCGATCCGCCGACATATCAAGCAGGCTGCGCTGCTTGATCTCCCATGCCGTTTTATAGAGATCCTTAATGTTCTGCGGGATATTCGGGATGGCTTGTACCGAACCGCTGGCACGAACGAGGTTGTTCTTCATTTCCTCGCTCCACAAACCCAGTCTCACGAGGTCTTTGAGCAAGTATTTATTCACCACCACGAATTCACCCGACAATACCCTTCTTACATATATATTAGAAGTGAATGGTTCGAAGCATTCGTTGTTACCGAGGATCTGGCTCGTGGATGCGGTTGGCATCGGGGCAAGCAGCAACGAGTTGCGTACACCGTTTTGTACCACTTCTTTCCGCAGCTTCTCCCAGTTCCAGCGCTTGCTTTCCGGCGTTACATTCCACATATCGAATTGGAACACGCCTTGCGAGATCGGGCTGCCAGCCCAGGATTCGTACGGGCCGTGCTGCATGGCGAGCTCCATTGAAGCTTCCATCGATCCGAAATAGATGGTTTCGAAAATGTCTTTGTTCAGCTGACGCGCCTCGTCGGAATCAAATGGCATGCGCATCATACAGAATGCATCGGCCAAGCCTTGCACCCCGATACCAATAGGGCGGTGGCGTTTGTTGCTCTTCTCGGCTTCGGGAACCGGATAGAAATTCAGATCGATGATCTTGTTCAGGTTGCGTGTGACCACTTTGGTGATCTCGTACAATTTCTGGTGATCGAAACGCATGAAGCCATCTGCGCCCTGCTCCACGAATTTAGGCAATGCAATAGAAGCAAGGTTACAAACCGCTACTTCGTCAGGCGCCGTGTACTCGATGATTTCCGTGCAAAGGTTCGACGATTTGATGGTACCCAGGTTCTGCTGGTTGGACTTGCTGTTTGCGTGATCCTTATACAACATATATGGAGTACCCGTTTCGATCTGCGATTCCATGATCGCGAACCACAGGTCTTGCGCCTTAATAGTCTTGCGTGCTTTGCCTTCGCGCTCGTATTGTTCGTACAGTTTTTCGAACTCCTCGCTGTGCGTATCCGCCAGGCCCGGACATTCGTGCGGACAGAAGAGCGACCAGGTGTCGTTTGCCTCCACGCGCTTCATGAACAAATCCGGGATCCACAATGCGTAGAAAAGGTCGCGTGCACGCTGCTCTTCTTTACCGTGGTTCTTTTTCAGATCCAGGAAATCGAAGATATCCGAATGCCATGGTTCAATATAGATCGCAAAAGAACCTTTGCGCTTGCCGCCTCCCTGATCCACGTAACGCGCCGTGTCGTTGAACACGCGAAGCATCGGAACGATACCGTTCGATTGTCCATTCGTTCCTTTAATATAAGTACCCGTCGCACGGACGTCGTGAATGCTCAAACCGATACCACCCGCCGACTGCGAAATCAATGCACAGTTTTTAAGCGTATCATAAATACCATTGATACTGTCCTCCTTCATCGTCAGCAGGAAGCACGACGACATTTGCGGCTTCGGCGTACCTGCATTGAACAACGTAGGCGTCGCGTGGGTAAACCATTTTTCCGATAGCAAATGATAGGTTTCAATCGCCGCCTGCACGTCCTCCTGGTGGATACCGATCGCCACCCGCATGAGCATATGCTGCGGGCGCTCAACAATTTTCCCTTCAACTTTCAGTAAATACGACTTTTCGAGGGTTTTATAGCCGAAATAATCGTAGGAATAGTCGCGGTCATATATAATAGTAGAGTCGAGCAGCGATGCATGCTGGCGGATTACCTCATAAACCTCTTTGGAGATCAACGATGCGTTTTCGCCGGTTTTGGAATCTATATATGTATAAAGACGCTTCATTGTAGCCGAAAACGACTTCAATGTGTTCTTATGAAGGTTCGAGATAGCGACGCGGGCAGCCAGGATGGCATAATCAGGGTGCTTGGTGGTCATGGAAGCTGCGGTTTCGGCAGCGAGGTTATCCAGCTCGGCGGTGGTAACGCCATCGTAAATGCCGGAAACAACCTTCTTGGCTACTTCCACGGGCTGAACATAAGCGGCGTCCAGGCCGTAGCTCAGTTTCTCTATGCGGGCGGTCACCTTATCGAATTTCACGGATTCGCGGCGACCATCACGCTTTATGACATACATAGACATAAGTAATGTGGTGTTTGATAGAACGTTAGTGATGT
>DATMSL010000824.1:0-3670 GCA_035565435.1 Dyadobacter sp.
CTCAATCCATTTCCGTTGATTTCAATCAACGGAAACAGGTTCTAATTGGCCAGTTTCTGCTGTAATTGTCTGTGCTTTTTCAAAGTTGATCAATGCAACAATAGCAGCTACACAAGCAATAGCGACACCGATGTACATGAATGCTTGCGAGTAAGTAATAGAGCTTGATTTGAACAGGAAGCCCGCGAGCACCGCGCCCACATTACCGCCTGCTCCCACGATGCCACTTACTGAACCAATCGCTTTTTGGTTAATGAATGGAACAATCGCATAAGTAGCGCCATTCGCCATTTTCAAAAACATTGCGAAGCAAAGCATCGTGATCACCGCTCCCACAATGCTGCCGCTCTGTGCGAACAATGCAATGCCGATCCCTTCCAGCACGAGCAAGAGCGCGAGCAGGCGACCTTTGCCCAGCATACCCCATTTGTTACCTACTTTATCAGCCACGATACCCCCCACAGCACGGGCGAAAATGTTCATAAAACCGAATGTGCCAGCCAGGATACCCGCTGTTGCGAGTGAGGTATTGAAGTTTTCAAAGAAATACAATGCAGCTACATTGTCAAAAGTGATTTCAATTCCAAAACACGCTCCGTAAGCCAGGAACAGCGCCCAGGTACGGGGATCGCGCATCGCAATGCCGAGTGTGCCTTTCGCTTTCACAGCTTTCGGATTGGCAATGGCCAGATCTTCGAAGTTGCCTGCTGGGGTGTCTTTGGTGAAAAAGTAGTATACAAATGCGAAGATCAGCAATGCAGCCCCCGGGATCACCATCGCGATTCTCCAAGCCGATTCGGGCAGGTAACCTGCGCCTACGAATGCTGCGAAGATCAACGGCATCACCATGTTGGTAATACCACCACCGAGGTTACCCCAGCCACCCGCCACTGCATTGGCCGTTCCGACGATCTTCTTGTCGAACATCACCGAGGTGTGATATTGCGTCACCACAAACGACGCGCCGATTACGCCGATAGCGAGGCGGAAGAGTAAAAAGCCTTCATAGGAATTCACAAGGCCTACTGTCATCACCGGGATGGAGCCCAGGCCCAGCAATGCGGTATAAGTTTTACGCGGTCCCCAGGAGTCGCACAATTTTCCGATCGCGATGCGGGCAATCACAGTGGCGGCTACGGAAGCGATGATAATATTGCCGATTTGCGGCTTGGTCAATCCCAGGTCGGTTTTGATGACAGTCATCAGCGGGGCCAGTCCGAACCATCCGAAGAAACAAAGGAAGAACGCCATCCAGGTCAGGTGGAAAGTGCGCATTTGCACGCCTTTGAAGCTGAATATGTTGAGTTTTTCAAGCGGCTTATTGGTCGTTTCCATAGTAATAAGAGTTTGAAAGTGATGGTTGTGACAGAAGCTTATTTCAAAAATTCAGGTTTGATATTGATCATCAGGTAAGCCCAGTTGGACATTTTCTGCGGGTTTTTCACACCCTTCACCTGCGCGAGGCTGTTGGTGGAAAAGAAGGTGCAATAGCCGCCCTGGAAGCTGATCGTCTTCGTGAGATTGTAGTTGGCGATAATGTCGAGCTCTTCGCCGAAGCTGGACGAAAGTTTCTGATTATCAGCTACACGCACCGTGGCAGCACTGGCAAAATGGTGCAAATCGGTGTTAATGGAAAGCTTTTCGGAAGCCTTAATGGTCGTGTTAATGTAAAGATCCGAAAGGCCGCCCTTGCCGAAACCGTTCGCGGCATAGAAGTAATCCATTTGTCCCCAAAACTTGTGCGGCGTGCCGTAAAGCGGGTCGAATGTGTGGTTCTTGGTCGATCCGGTAGCTGTTCCGGAGGTGTAGTCAAAGCCGGGACCAATGGAAAATGCACGGCTCATCGCATACAACCCCCGGACAGAATACATATATGCGCTCAGTGTTGCGCCGTCTTTGTCTTTGCCGGTTTGATAAAAAGCATTGGCAGTCACGGTCCAGTTCTTGCCCAATTTGGTTTGGAGGTAAGGCCCGAAAGTAACCCGGCTCCGCACGCCGTTGGCCAGACTCTTCACGCCCGCCGTATCCAATGTATATTTCTGAAAATCATCCTTCACAACGAGGAAAGAGGCATTTCCCTGTTTTAATTTTTTGCCCAAATACAGGAATTGCAGCGACTTGTACATCGTTCCGATCCCGTTCGTTCCGGCTGGGTAGCCTACGGGCACGCCGTCGTATAATGTGCCGGTTTTGAGCTCACGGTTCTGGTTATACGCGACACCCAAATGTGCGGTAAAGCCATTGAAACCGTATTTAATCAAAGCTGCGTCGTGGCGCCGTGCCTGTTGCAGCCAGTCGAGATTGCCGAGCACGCGGCTGTCGTCGTAGAGCAATTCCTGCCGTCCGATCTTCAATGCGAACTCTTTGCCGAGCTTGGTCTGGTTGGTATCGAGCAGGCTGATCTCTCCCCAGGCTTCATGCAGCATTAGTCCATTCATCGCCGAATTGGTGATGCGGTTGTTCGTAGAGGCATCCTGCCCCCACACGCGCACATCCTGCACGGCAACGAAAAACTGTGTCCGGTAACCCTTGTAACCCGCATTCAACCTGGTGCGCTGGGAGGTGAAAAAGGCCGGCTTTTCGCCTTTGGAAAGCATTGTGCCCTGTCCGTCAAGCAACTCCGTCCGGGTTCGTAGTTGACCCGAAAGGCTGAACTGCGCCATCGTCCGCGTCGGGGCCAGCAGGCCGGCCGCGGTAATACCCAGTAAAAGGAGGTAAACAGCTTTTCTCATTGTGATTATGTTTAGGTTGGAGTGAAAGCAATGCGGGTCAAAATGCCATCTGCATATTTTGCAGGTATTCCAATGCGTAAGCGGGGCTAAGGGCCACTACTTCGCCCATCACCATGATCGCCGGCGTGCCGATGCCACTCTCGCGTACGAGGCGGGGCATCTCCCAAACCTGTCCAACCACACTCTTCTCATCCGGCCGGGTGCCGTTCTGAATCACAGCCATAGGCAAATGCCCGCGTCCGAAGTGTTTGTATACTGCGCAAATCTCTTCCAGTTTATTCAAACCCATTAAAACAATGACCGTCGCTTTCGACTGCGCCGCCAGCCGGAGGTCGTCCGAAAGTTCGCCGTTTTGCGTCGTGCCGGTTATCACCCAGAAGCTCTCGCTTATCCCGCGGCGGGTTACCGGTACGCCAAGCGAAGCCGGAACTGCAATGCTGCTGGAAATGCCCGGTACCATTTCGCAAACGATGTCGTGGTCCTGCGCATATTCGACCTCCTCATGCCCGCGGCCGAACACGAACGGGTCGCCGCCTTTGAGCCGTACCACATGACCGCGCTTGCGGGCGAGGCGGACGATCAGGCCGTTGATCTCGTCCTGCGAGAAGGAAGGGTTCCCCACTTTCTTGCCTACATACATCTTCAATGCTTGGGCTGGTGCAAATTCCAGGAAAGCCGCATTGGCGAGCTCGTCGTACAGCACCACGTCTGCGGATTGCAATGCGCGCATGCCTTTGAGTGTGATCAGTTCGCTGTCGCCCGGGCCGGCTCCTACCAGTGTCAGTTTCGCTTCCATCTCTTATATATAATAGGGTGAATATTAGAAATGTACTATATATAGTATTTTGTAACTATATCAATTATTGGTTCAAATTTACTAGTCAAATTTTATAAAACAATCATTTTGCCAAAATTTATGTTTGTTTTTAAGCATAAAT
>DATMSL010000825.1:0-3451 GCA_035565435.1 Dyadobacter sp.
AGATTCGGTGCTGATCGACTATAATTACCCGGACAAGTCCAGTATCCAAAAAAAATACTGGATCGATTCACAACTGCACATTGCGATCCGAAGAGCCGACGGATTCCTGTTACAATTTGATTATGAATACAGTTTTGAAGCAGACACCCTCAAATTAACCTGGGTAAATGCCAACCCGGTTTCGGCCGTCTCAAAGTACAGGCGCATCAACTAAACCATCCGTATTGATGAGGGAAAAATGTCTCGTCTGACTGCGCATTACGCCCGGACCTGTGAGATTACGTCCGGATATTCGCCGCCTTTATACCTCGTCATTGCTCGTTGCAATAGATTTGAAACATTTGTAAATCGCCTTTCGAAGGGTATATCGGTAGACTTTCTCCATTTTTCCTGGCTTGCATCGCTGGATTCCACACCGAAGTTCGCCGCGGATTCGCAGGAAATGAGCTGTTTACCCGTCGCGATATCATACAACGCCACTTCCATCTTGACGTCCCCTTTCTCTTTCAGTCATCGCCGTGACAGAAAACTCCTTGTAAGCATCAACCAAAATAACGATCGCCTGCACGGACGTGCCGGAGCCTTTGATGTTATTCTTGAAAAAATCCTCTATTTCTTGCCGATGCTCGGCTGTAACGGCCGGTGAATGTTTGGTGTAGTTTTTCGGAGTCGAAAAAGTAGGAATTTTCATTTCGCCCGCTGAAACACTTCTCCTGTTGTCGACGATCTCGATACGCTGAACCTGACAGGCTAAGTTTACGTTCGGGACATCTTCGTCCAGTATTTTTAGCGTCTGTTTGGTTGAAGTGCAACTGATAGTCAGAGAAGAGAGCGTTGCAATAAAGAATAAGGAAAGGATACGATCAGTTATTTTCTTAAAAAGAATGCACATTGTGTTGGTAATTATACCTTATCGGGAGGCCGTTAACGAAAGACCCGCGAGGCTCTCAGGTTTTATCCGTGACAATAACTCTTCGGATAAATCTATTGTTTATTTATGTTTGGATGACTTTTAGTGTCCCAAATGTAGCCAGGAAACGTTTAGAATGGTGCTTCTTTCAAAAGTTATATTTTCGCCACTAAAATAAGAGAAGGCGCAGCATCGCAGCCGGAATTACCAAAACGAAACAGCGCTCCGGTGCCTTAGTATGGGTACGAGCTCACGAAAGGCGAAGTATGTGCTGTCGAATCTGGTATTTTGTCCGGTGATATCGGCACGAAGCGGTGAACGGTTGATTTCCGAAAAAATCAAAAAAAGCAGCGTAGTTTGCAAGGGTATAATCGTCTCCTGACAAATAACGCAACTGCGATAGCCTGTTCTTTTCGATTTGGTAATGGCATCTGATCAAACTTTTTATTCACGGAACAAGGATTCTTCAAAACCGGAGGGCCGCGCAGAAGCTCCGTTCCGCCCGGATGAACAGGCGCACGTACGCGCGGAAAAGCTCCCTGCCGACTCGGAACTTTTTATCCGGAAAGCTTTTGAAGATGACCCCGATACGGGCATTATCCTGTTGTTCAGGGGATATTATCTGAAACTGTGCAGCCATGCAGCCCGGTTTGTTTCATCCAGGGAAATAGCGGAAGATATTGTTTCCGATATCTTCCTTGAATTCCAGCTTAATAGCCTGCACAAGGTGGTTACTACTTCATTCAGGGCCTATCTCTATACTTCCGTGCGTAACAGGGCATTCGATTATCTGAAAGGCGAATTATTGCGGAGCAATCCTCTGGATGAGCATTCGGGCGAAATTCCTGCTTCGATAGCATTCGACCCCGACTCGATCACGCAGTACGAGGAGCTATACCACGATGTGGAGAACGCCGTGCAAACACTGCCTTTGAAAAGGCGGCAGGTTTATCTCAAACACCGATTTGAAGGTAAAAAGTACGTAGAAATCGCCGAAGAGCTGGGGCTGCCGATCCGGTCGGTCGAGACATTGAGTTACCAGGCTACCCAGGAAATCAGAAGGATATTGCGGGACAAATGGCTTTTCCTCTTGTTGTTTTTTTGTTTCCATCGACTTTTTTAAGCCATGGAAGGGATCTGGCCGGTAGCAGGGCTGTTTAATGACGAAGGTTGATGAAACTGCAAGTAACAAACGAATTACTCTTTAATTACTTTGCGGGGCAAACCACGCCCCTGCAAAATGAGCTGATTAAAGATTGGGCAAAAATCCCGGCGAACCGGGAGCTTTTCTTTGCTTGCCTGGACGAG
Organism: Dyadobacter sp.; assembly: GCA_035565435.1. Lineage (GTDB taxonomy): Bacteria > Bacteroidota > Bacteroidia > Cytophagales > Spirosomataceae > Dyadobacter. The sequence goes on from DATMSL010000825.1 coordinate 2,219, forward strand.
TGGGAAGCCAAATATCCCCAATATATAGCGAACCTCGAAACGGCCCTGGAAAGACACCGCGCGGGTCTCGAACAGCGGCGCAACGCAAAGAGTGGCGATGAACGAACCTTGAAATTACAGGATGCGTTGCCTGCCAATGAAAAGAAAAGCTCTTTTTACCGTAAACACTGGCTTGCGGCGGCGGTCACGCTGATTATTTTGGGAGGCAGCATGGTTTTGTTCAAAGACCGGCTCCTGTACGAAAGACATAGCACCGCATTCGGCGAAATCAGGGCGGTCAGGCTTCCCGATGGTAGCCTTGTCACGCTCAACGCGCATTCTTCGCTGCTGGTACCCCGGTTTGGCTTCAAACGGTTTAGCCGGGAAGTCGTTCTGACAGGAGAAGCGGAATTCTCCGTCCGGCATGCCCCCGATCACAGGGAATTTATTGTAAAAACATCGCGTGGTTTTGATGTGGTGGTGTTGGGAACCGAATTTGTCGTTAACGCCCGTCAATCCGCATCCAGAGTGGTCCTAACGAAGGGAAAGGTCCGCTTGCGCTATGGCGGGCAGGAGAGCCCCCGGGCACTTACGCTCAAACCGGGCGAGTTGGTAACATTCGATGCGCAGGGTAATGCGAATCTCAGCCAAACTGCACATGGCGAGGATTATTCGGCATGGAAAAAACACCGGTTCATTTTCGACCAGACTCCGCTGGCCGACCTGGTGCCATTGTTTAAAGACCATTTCGGAATTGATCTCCGGATTGCCGATCCCACGATTGCCCGGATGACCATCACCGGCACATTCACTGCCCGCACGGACGATATGCTTTTAGGTTTCCTGAAAGAAGCCGCTCATCTCAGCGTGCGCCGGGAGGGCCAGATCGTCACGTTGTCGCGCTCCGCCGCATTGGAATATTAAGTTTAGTTAACATTCGCGTAGTGAAGGGTGTGTAAATCGTCTTCGGGAAAAGCAAAGAACTCTTGTCACTTTATTTCCCCATTATACGACTCATGCGATTTCTACCAGTTCCGCTCCTGTTAAACGTTTGGCTGGGGCTATTCAACCCCGGTGTCGCTCAGGTACTGGCTTCGGCCCAGCTACGAATCGAGAAAACACTATCGAAAAAACAACCCGCCACGCGGGCATTGAAAGATGTCTTACGGGAATTGCAAACCCACTACCATGTCGACATCGTCTTTTTCGATCACAGTGTCAACGGCTTAACAGTCCGCACCGACAAAATCAACT
>DATMSL010000826.1:0-5283 GCA_035565435.1 Dyadobacter sp.
GGCTCATATCCGTAACCCAGCAGCGCCCCCACAAAAGCCCCCGAGCTCGTCGCGCTGATCACGTCTGGCCGCACGCCGCGCTCCCATAGCGCCTGGGCGACGCCCACATGCGCGATCCCACGCGCGCCCCCGCCTGAGAGGATTAGTGCTGTTTTCATGGTTGTTGCAGAAGTTGCAGTTCTTCGACCCGTTCGAAATGCTTTACATTCAATGTAGCAAATGGCAGCCTGTAATGCACGGCCGTGGCAGCGATAAAGAGATCTGCCATGCTGATTAGTTTGCTTTGCTTCCTGAGGGCCTTGTTGATGTCAACAGCCGTGCGAGCGACCTCTTTGTCGAATGCCAAGACCTGTGTTCTGAATAAAAAATCCTCCCAATAATCTATCTGATTTCGGGTAGTGCCGGTGTAAATTTCGAATTCAGTAACCGCCGAAATGCAAAAGCGGAGACCGCCTGTTGCCAATTTCATTAGCCGGGAATTTGCTTTGTCGAATTTGCGGAAAAAATCGATGAGAATGGAGGTGTCAACAAGCACTAGTTCTTTCGCCATTGGTCAATTGCCTTTCTGGTTTCTTCAATCGTTTTTATTTGATTTTCAGAGAACGTTGGGGCTGACAGCAAGAATTCTTCCAATGGGGCGTTAGGAGATTGATTTTCCATTCGGTTGATCTCAGCTTTCAGTTGGGCGCGTTGAGTGGCCGATAGGCCTCTAATCAGTCTGATCAATTCATCAAATGATATGTTTTCCTGCGCTTGCATATCCAAATATAACGAAATACCCGCATTTACTCAACCAGGAAATCTCCTAGCAAACCTCGCTCGCGAATCCTGATCCCTTTCTCTGTATTCTCTACCAATGCCGCCTCATGCACTGGATCGTGCTCGAAAAGTAATATCCATTGCTGATCGACGGCTTGTTGGAGGACGCTTTGTTTTTCGTCCATTGTTTGCAATGGCCGCATGTCGTAGCTCATGATCCAGGGAATAGGGACGTGGAAGGACGATGGGAACAGGTCTGCGCAGTAGATGATCTTCTGGGCCTTGTGTTGGATCACGGGCAGCATCATTTGCTCGGTATGGCCGTCGACGTGGATGAGGCTGATGCCTTCAAAGGGCGATTGACCTTTTTGGATAAATCGTAATTGCCCCGATTCCTGCAAGGGGAGTATATTCTCTTTCAAAAAAGATGCTTTCTCACGCGGGTTAGGGTTGGTGGCCCATTGCCAGTGCGCTTCGTTCGACCAATATGTGGCATTGGGGAAAGTCGGTTCGAGGCGGGAGCCGTCGCGGCTGAATTGCACGGCACCGCCGACGTGGTCGAAATGCAGGTGGGTCAGGAACACATCGGTAATATCGGCCGGGCTGAAACCTTTTTCGGCGAGGGATGAATGCAAAGTGGCATCTCCATGGAGGTCGTAGTGCCCGAAGAATTTATCGTCCTGCTTGTTTCCCATTCCGGTATCGACCAATATCAGTTTTGCACCATCCTCGATGAGCAGGCATCGCATGGTCCAGGAGCAGAGGTTTTTTTCATCGGCCGGGTTGTGTTTGTTCCAAAGCACTTTCGGGACCACGCCGAACATGGCGCCGCCATCGAGCTTGAAAAAACCAGTGTCGATGATATGGATTTTCATAGGGTTATTTGGATTTAAATCGTCCTGATCAGTGGAATATCAACATTCTATCGACCTAACATACCATTATTTTTTCGATCTTCCGACCTGAATTAATAACAAGCCTAACCATGCGTGTACCGTTCCTCTCAGTCAGTTTACTGTTGTTGTCGACGTTTTTTGTTGATAATCAATCCTATGCACAAAAAACGCCTGTCGATTATGTGGCGACAATGATCGGTACTGCGCCATCGGCCACGGAGAGTGCCAAAGCGCACAGCGAGGCAGGCAGCGAGCTGAAAGGGCAGACTATCCCCGCGGTGGGCGTTCCGAATGGTATGACGCAATGGACACCGCAGACGCGCTCTGCCGAAACCAAATGCATCGCTCCGTTTTATTATAATGATAACAAGTTTCAGGGTTTCCGCGGTACGCATTGGCTGAATGGCTCCTGCGTGCAGGACTACGGTTCGGTGACGATCATGCCGCTCTCGGGCGAGCTCATTACCAATCCTGAAAAGCGGGCCAGCCTGTTCAGTCACGAAAAGGAGCAAAGTACACCCGACTATTACAGCGTATGGCTGCAAGACCACCAGATTAATGCAGAGGTAACCGCCCTGGCGCGGACCGCTCTTATGCGGTTCAAGTTTGAGAGCGGCGAAGAATCTTTTATCATTATAGAACCCAACAGCGACGAAGGGGAAGGTTTTGTGGAGGTACTTCGCGAGCGGGGCGAAATTGTAGGCTACAACCCTGTTCACCGCATTTACCAGGGATCCGGGCAGCCGGCGGGGATCAGCGGATATTTTGTGATCAAGTTTGACAAGAAATTCATGCAGTCGGGTGTGTGGCTGGGCGACACCATTACGCCGATGGGCAGGATACTTACCGGCAAGGGAAACCGCGAGAAGCTCGGGGCCTACGTAGGATTTGGAGATGAAAAGCAGGTGGTTACCGTGCGGATCGGCACTTCTTTCACGAGTATTGAAGGGGCCAGGGCGAATCTTGAAAAGGAATTGGGTACCAAACCATTGGAGGCGGTCCGGAAATCGGCGCGTGAGGCATGGAATGAAGCATTGGGTAAGGTAAAGGTAGCCGGAACCGAGAATGATAAGGCACTTTTTTACAGTGCCTTGTACAGAACCAAGCTTTCGCCAAGGCTTTTCTCGGATGTAGACGGCAGTTATCCTTCTTTTGGGGGCGGTACCCCGCTGCAAAAAGCGGAAGGCTTTGATTACTACTGTGATTTCAGCATGTGGGACACATTCCGCGCGGCAATGCCTCTGGAAATAATGCTCGAACCCAAACGGGCAGGGGATATGGTACAATCGCTGGTGAAAAAAGCGGAACAGGGGGGCTGGATGCCGATTTTCCCCTGCTGGAACCATTACACGGCGGCCATGGTGGGCGACCACGCATTGTCCGTCATCGCGGATGCCTATGCCAAGAACGTGAGGAATTTCGATGTGAACAGCGCCTATCAGTTTTTGCATAAAAACGCATTCGAGGTGAATACCAATGCGAAAAGCTACGAGGCCGGACAGGGGCGCCGGGCGTTGAAATCCTATTTGCAATATGGCTATGTGCCGCTGGAAGACAGTGTGTGGCAAGCGTTTCACAAGCGCGAGCAGGTGTCGCGTACGCTCGAATATGCGTACGATGACTTTTGCCTGTCGACCCTGGCCAATGGCCTGGGAAAGAAAGAGGATGCCGACCAGCTCCGCAGCCGGGCGCTCAATTACCGGCATGTAATCGATCCGTCGACAGGCTATGCACGCGGACGGTATGCGGACGGGCGCTGGATTGCCAACTTTGACCCTTTTGCAAAGCGGGCCAGCTTCATTACCGAGGGCTCGCCGGCGCAGTATACCTGGTTTGTCCCGCAGGATATTGCCGGGTTGCAAAAGATCATGGGCGGAAAGAACCGTTTCACCGCCAAACTCGACACCTTGTTCGATCAGGGGCATTACTGGCATGGTAATGAGCCGAATCACCAGATCGCCTACCTCTACGCATTCGCTGGACAGCCGTGGAAGACGCAGCAATGGACAAGGACCATTATCCGAAGCGAATATGACACCAGTGTGGGCGGATTGAGCGGCAATGAGGACGGCGGGCAGATGTCGGCCTGGCTGGCATTCAGTATGATGGGCTTTTACCCCGTAGCACCGGGAACGGAACAGTACGTGCTCGGAAGCCCCGTTTTCGAAGAAATTTCCATTGAGACCGGCAAGAATCGCAGGTTTACCGTGAAAGCGAAAGGTGTTTCCGACGATGCCCGGTACATTCAATGGGCGACGTTGAACGGTAAACCTTTCACCCGGACCTATATTACGCATGGTGAGCTGTTAAAAGGCGGCTCCCTGGTGCTGCAAATGGGGGATAAGCCGAATAAGGAATGGGGCGTGCAGGCGGCTGATATGCCGTTTTCACTGACTAAGAACTGACAATCCTTCGGAGCGGTTGTTGGATTGCGGAAATTGTATTTCAGGAAAGAAAGTTTTGATATTTTTTAAGACTGCCATATAAAATTTGCATTCATTACGGTTGGTGGCTAAATTCCACAATTCCATTACTATTCACTCCCAACCCAATGAACCGCAGAGATTTCTTTGAAAAAGCCATTCCGGCAAGCTTCGCATTAGGCGCTGTGGCGTCGTCCTGTGCTCCCAGAACCGAGTTGAGGTATCCCGACAAGCATTTCCACATCAGCCGGGGTTACCACCAGATTCCCAAATTACGCCTTTCAATGGACCGCATTGTGAAGGAGACGGTCGGTTTACGGCCCTTCCGCGCATCCGGCCCGCGGCTGGATGTGGAGCAATTGGGCAACAAGACGATCGTCCATAACTATGGTCACGGCGGCAGCGGCTGGTCGTTGTCGTGGGGCACGGGCAACATTGCCCGGAAAAATGTACTGGCTACCGGCGAGAAGAAGATAGCGGTACTGGGCTGCGGAACGGTAGGGATCGCGACCGCGCGCCTGTTACAAGAAAGCGGCTGCGAGGTAACCATTTACACCAAGGATGTTCCCCCCAATGTGACGAGTAATCTGGCTACCGGAACCTGGTCGCCGGCGTCACGCGTATGTGATAAAAAGATTGCGAAACCTGAGTTTCAGGCAATATGGGAGGAGGCGACGCGCTTTTCCTTCCGCAGATTTCAGTTTCTGCTGGGGATGAACGACATCGCCAGCTGGGCAGAAGAATATGGGGTGTTTAAAGAAGCACCGGTGTATACGCCGGGAGCCGGCGGCGAAGATTTTGAAATACATGGCCTGCTACCCGAGCGGGTACGGCTGGAAAAGAAAGAACATCCATTCAAAGCCGACCACGTGACGCGGCGGACCAATATTATGTTCAATATCCCTACCTACCTGCGCCATCAGTTGCAGGATTTTACAATGTTCGGAGGAAAGGTGAAAATTCATGAAATCAAAAAACTGGAAGATATCGACGCATTACCCGAAAAGGTGGTCGTGAACTGTATGGGCCTGGGCGCGAAGCCGGTTTTCAACGATCAGGAGCTTACGCCGGTTTCCGGCCAGCTTTCGTGCCTGATTCCGCAGGGAGATGTGAATTATAAGTTGTACACGCAGGGTGCTAATTTCATCGCCCGTAAAGACGGCATTTACATCGGAAGCAATGGCATTGTGGGCAACTGGGACACG
>DATMSL010000827.1:0-22781 GCA_035565435.1 Dyadobacter sp.
GTTTGAAATCAAAAGGCATAAAAATTCCCGTCCGGATCGCAACAACAATCGAACCGGCAGGCTGATCATAAATAAAACAATAGCAATGGGTTATCCGAACGAAATAACGGGGTGTCTTATAATAACGATCATTGTTATACGAAAAGCGCTTTTCGTATCGCAACAGCTATTTTTTGTAGCTCATAAAAAAGGACACCCTATTCGAGTGTCCGCGTTGCGAAAATCTATTTTTTATTTGCAAACAATATTTCAAATCTCTGCTGCCATAGCCGGATCACTGATACCATGCCTACCCGTTTCGATCCTGCCCGCCAGGCGACGCTGGTATGTTCCACCCGTTTTGAACTGAATCGTGAGGTCATACCAGTTCCCGTAATTACCACAGTCCCACTCCCAGTCAAGCGTCCTCCCTGCCGATACACTGAGATTCAGAGGCTTCGTTCTGTCGTAGCTATTCACCACGGTCATTTCCGCTACTGATTTACCGGGATTTCGCAGTTCCAGGTGCAAAATGCCCTTACTATGGTCATAACTCGCTCTTATTTCCGGCTCTACACCCAGATTATTACCCGAAAAGCGACGGAAATAGCCGTTGGGGCCAAAGACTTCCAAATCATAACCATCCGATTCAGAAGCAGGCACCCATTCATCCAAAAGCGATTTCCCTGCTTCTACTGTGTAACGCCTCGGGATCCGATCGAGATGTCGGAGATCATAAACGTGAAACACAACCCCGGCCTTACCCTTGTTTTCAAAAATCAGCTCAATTTTATGCGAGCCTGCTTTCGCGTGCGTATGCAGATGGTACGGGAGCGCGCGGGAGTAGCGTGTGCCTTTTTCCTGAAACAGCGGCCCAGGCGACTCAGGCGCGGTAGCCCTGGGAAGCAGCCGGGATGTCTCTTCAATGCGCGCGTAGTCGCCGGTTTCGGGTAATGGCGGAAAGACAGGATCATTGGGCGTTATAAAATCGAACGCCGAAGTCAGGTCGCTGCTGACCGAACGATGCCAGGGACTGATCGCCGGAATAACCACGTTAAAGCGCTTTTCAAGAAACTGCCCGACGGACGTGTGGTCAGCAACCTCGGAATTGACCCACCCACCCTTGCTCCACGGCGAAATAATGTACATCGGCACGCGCGGCCCCATACCCCATGGGCGGATAGTGCCGGTAATTGTGTCGCGTTCGTCCTGGTAAACGCGTGTCCGAACCGGTCCGCCTTTCTTCATACTGCCTTCGTAGAAGGGATTCGGAAACTCGGCAGTGCCCTTATCGTTATCGAAATACATTCCGGCGAGATCGATCGTCGATTTACCGGCCAGCGATCCATCCGCATTATAAGAAGGTACAGCCGGAGCCGGAAGATGGTCGAAAAGCCCGTCGTTTTCGTCAAAGGTGAGGAAGAAGACCGTTTTGCTCCAAACTTCGGGATTGGCGGTAATGGCCGTCAGTACCTGGTGGGTAAAATCGCCTCCGCGGTTCGGGCTCGACGGCCCGCTGGGGTGTTCCGAATTACTTTGCGACGGCAATATCCAGCTCACCTGCGGTAGTGTGTTGCTTTTGACGTGCTCCGTTAGGTCCCGGATCGACCAATGCTTCATCCCATTCTCATGGACTGGCGAGCCGGGCTTGGCCGTTCGGAAACTTTCAAATGCCAGACAGCCGCGCATTGCGCCCGTCCAGTTATCATTCGGATCCTGGTAAATACGCCAGCTGACGCCCGCTTTTTGCAGAACGTCCGGAATGGTGTCCCATTTAAATGCATTACCCCGATAGGAATAGCCGGGGTCCGGCATCTTACCTTCCACCCAGCAGCGGAGGTTCACAGGCTCGGAATCGGCATCGGTACAATTGACGCCGGCGGCGCGCTTTTCCGGATCAAAATTAGCCCCTGACCAAAAAACAATGCGGTTCGGATCGGTACCGGTGGCAACGGAACAATGATAGGCATCGGAAATCGTGAACGCCTCCGCCAGGGCATATTGAAACGGAATTTCCTCCCGAGTGTAGTATGCCATGGAATAGGGTGTCTTGAACATTGGCCAGAAGCCATACTTACCCTGGTTCCATGCCGCTTGTGTGTCGGGGAAATCGTGCGGCGTACCGTTTACGAGCGCGGCATTGACCGTCTTTTTATCGGCACGGTAAGGTGCGTATTCCCTTTTACCATCCGACTGCACAAACGCACGTTTACCGCTTTGGAGCGGGATCGGAAACCGGTCGCCAAAGCCCCTGACCCCGCGCATCGCACCAAAGTAATGGTCAAAAGAGCGGTTTTCCTGCATTAGGATCACCACATGCTGGACGTCCTGTATCGTTTTGGTAGGGCTATAAGCCTTTACGGCCAAGGCTTTGCGGATCAATGGCGGCACCAAATTCAGCGCTGCCCCTGCGCCCGCAGCTCCCGCAGACATTTTAAGAAACTTCCGACGATCTATTTCCGACATTTTTTGGATCAGTTTTTCAAAACAAAAGACCGAACACGGCTGCATTTAACCAACTGCTTTTACCACCGCGCTCAATTTCACATTCCGTTAATCTGCAATAACCGACCGGTAAAGAATTGGTACTCGTGCAAGCGTTACCAAACGCACGAACCGCCGTCTAAATGAGGATCAAAAACCGGTAAAATGTTTACCAAATCCGTAAACTTTTTTGTATCTTCATGGGCTATTATTTAGAGAACAAACTGACCGGCGAGCGACTGCCGGCGACGATTAGCAGGCTTTCGAGGAAAGACGTAATGCTGATCAGTAGCAAGCAATTTCATTTCGATTGGAGTAAAGAGGCTCGATTCGAAGTGTATGCCCTTAGAATCGGGCATTCAAGGGAAATTCTTGGACTCGTTTCTATCGATTACCAGCCCGCAAATTGTGCAATAGAAATCCGGTTGATCGCGAATGCGAGCGAACATACGGGCAGACGGAAACGATATAGCAGAATAGCAGGGTCATTATTTGCCTTTGTATGCTTAAAATCTATTGATGCCGGGTTTGATGGTTTTGTTTATTTAAGGCCCAAGACAAAGATAATTGATCATTATCGTTCAGTATACGGTTTTAGATATACAGGATTTTCTATGATAACCGAAGGACACAACACTGAACTATTAATAAGTAGATATCATGAGGAGACCGACCAAAAGTGAACGAAAAACAATTGAAAGATTATTCAAGGAGTATACGCTTGAAGAACTGGCCGATGCTTTTGTATTTCCAGTTGATCCGCCTACCGAGGAGCAACGAATGGCCGAGGAGGCTTTTTGGACAGAAAGAAGGAGGCAAATGGCCAATCGTACACCTGAGGAACTGAGACAATCTAAATTACTCCGAATTAAATACCAGATCCTGAATTACATAGAGGATAGCAACCCCGAAGCACATTGGAATTTTCAATACTTCCTGAATGAATACATCCGCGCCCAGAACAAAAAGGACAAGGAATTTGCGGCGGATGTGGATGTAAAGCCCTACGTTCTGAGCCAATACCTGAATGGCCACCGCACGCCGCCGAAGGAATTCCTGATCCGGCTGGAACTGCATTCCAATGGCCTCATACCGGCGTCGTGGTGGTTGAGGATTTTGCAAAAATCAAAAGAGACGGAGCTGATGCAGGACACCGCTATTCGTGAGCAGGAAAGCAAGCATGTCAAAAATAAAATCGAACTTGCACTATAAACGATCATCATCACTTCGAATGAACTTACGCGCATTTTCGCTTCGCTACCTGCTGCCGGTTGCGGTTTTTACTTGCTTTCATTTCGCCACGCTGGCTGCGGATACACTCCGGATCGAAGGCGGGAGGATTTCCGGCACCGCGAGTTCCGACGGCCGGGTCAGTATTTATAAAGGTATTCCGTTCGCGGCTCCACCGGTGGGAGATTTGCGGTGGAAGGCGCCGCAGCCGGTAAAAAAGTGGAGCGGCGTGCTCGCCTGCGACCAATTCGGGCCCAGCCCGGTACAAGGGGAGCCGGTACCGTTCAGCATGTGGAGCGCGGAATTTCTGATCCCGAAAACGCCGATCAGCGAAGATTGCCTTTACCTCAATGTATGGACTGAAAAACAGGGCAAGGTAATGGCTAAGAAACCGGTGGTTGTCTGGATTTACGGCGGCGGCTTTGTGAGCGGCGGAGCGGGCTGCGCTATTTACGATGGTGAAGCGACAGCCCGAAAAGGCGTAGTTTTTGTCAGTATCAATTACCGTGTGGGCGCATTTGGTTTTTTTGCGCATCCTGAGCTGACGAAAGAATCGGGCAAAAATGCTTCCGGCAATTATGGCCTGATGGACCAGATTGCCGCATTGAAATGGGTTAAAAAGAATATCGCACAATTTGGCGGCGATCCTGATAATGTGACTATTGCAGGCCAGTCGGCTGGTTCGATGAGCGTCAATTGCCTTGTGGTAAGCCCGCAGGCGAAAGGACTATTCAACAAAGCAATCGCGGAAAGCGGTGCGGGCTTTGGCAGAAATTACCCTTCACTGAAACAAGCGGAAGATGCCGGCGTGAAGGCAGGCGAGAAACTGAATGCCACTTCACTTGCTGCATTGCGCAAAGTATCCGCAGAAGAAATTTTGAAAAATATCACTACCTACCGCGGCCCTATTACCGACGGCCTGGTGCTGCCGGAATCCATTTCGGCTATTTACAAGGCCGGGAAACAAAACCCTATCACGCTGCTTACCGGCTGGAACCAGAACGAGAGTGCTGTCGCCAAACCTAAAAATGCCACTGATTTTCAAGCACAATATAACCAGCAGTACGGTCCCATTGCGCAGACATTTTTTCAATATTACCCCGCGCAAACCGATGCCGAAGCCGCGCATTCACAGAACGAACTGGCGCGCGATATGAGTTACGGGGTTCAAAATTACTCGTGGGCACAGGCGCAGGCGCAGCAGAACAAGGGCGCTTACCTCTACCGGTTCACGCGCAAGCTGCCGGCGACGGGCGTTTACACGCAGTATGGCGCATTCCACACGGGCGAGGTCGCCTATGCGTACGACAACCTCCGTTTCATCGATCGTGCATTGCGCCCGCTGGATGCTACGGACGATCAGATCGCGAACATCATGTCGGCCTACTGGGTCAATTTTATCAAAACAGGCAACCCTAACGGCACCGGATTGCCCCCATGGCCTGCATTTAATGCGAATGCACCGCAAATGATATTGCTCGGCGACGAAATCAAAGCAGCACCGCTAACCGAACAGCCCGCGCTGGATTTCCTCATCGAGCAGATTGGCCAACGGTAGAATTGGCGGGAAGCCGGCTTAAAGCGATTGTAACCAGTCAACTCAAACCGGCTTCCCATGCTTATCAACAGAAAGACTTTCCTGCAAAACCTCTCTATTGCTGCCGGCGCAGCGCTTCTCCCCAATTTCACACAAGCCAACCCGCTTTTAGGCAAGAAACCTAAAATGCAGCTCGGCTTTGTAACGTATTTATGGGGAAAGGACTGGGATGTGCCTACGTTGATCAAAAACCTGTCGGATACGCACATTACCGGTGTGGAGCTGCGCGTGGAGCATGCGCACAAGGTTATGCCCGATCTTACGCCGGAGCAGCGGAAAGAAGTGAAAAAGCAGTTCGCCGACAGCCCCGTCAAAATCGTCGGGCTCGGTACCAATCAGCAATATGATTACCCCGACCAGGACAAACTGAAAACCTCGATCGAGCGCACCAAAGAATTCATCCGTCTGAGCGCAGATGTAGGCGGCACGGGCGTGAAAGTGAAGCCCAATGCATTGCACAAGGAAGTTCCTACCGAAAAAACATTGGAACAAATCGGGCTTGCACTGCGCGGACTGGCAGGTTATGCGGCCGATTTCGGCCAACAACTGCGGCTGGAAGTCCATGGCGAGGAAACCCAGGAACTTCCGAACATCCGCAAGATCATGGATTATGCCGACCATCGCAACGCCAAAATCTGCTGGAACTGCAACAAGCAGGACTTGAACGGGCAGGGCTTTCAGTCCAATTTCGATCTGGTCAAAAAGTATTTCGGCGATACCTGCCATGTCCGGGAGCTCGATCGCACCGATTATCCCTACCCTGAACTGATCGACAACCTGGCCAAAATGGATTACAAGGGCTGGGTGCTGCTCGAATGCCATACCAATCCCGACGACAAAATCGCGGCATTGAAACAACAGCGCCAGGTTTTCGACACCATGATGGCCAAATACTGATTACCAGCGAACGGCTTTAAATTTCCAGCCGGGCACTTTTTTCTGCATCTCAATTTCATCGTCGCGTTTTTTAAGACCGCAGTCGATGTAATTCTGATGCAGTTTTTGTAGTGCGGCACGGTCCAGCTCCACACCTAGCCCCGGGCCGGTGGGTACTTTCACGCTGCCTTCTTCAAACTGAATGCGCCCGCCGACGATCACCTCGTCGCTCTGCCATGGATAATGCGTGTCCAAAGCGTAGGGAACATCCGGCAATGCCGCGCCAAGGTGCACCATAGCCGCCAGCGAAATACCCAGATGGCTGTTGGAATGCATGGAAAGACCACGCCCGAATGTCTCGCAAATGCCGGAGAGCGTCATTGAAGCCCGCAAACCGCCCCAGAAATGGTGGTCGCTGAGGATAATGTCCTCGGAATGCAGCTCGATGCTCCCCGGAATATCGCCAAAAGAAGTGGTACACATGTTGGTCGCCAGCGGAATGCCCAGCTCTTTACGCACTTTCGCCATATTCTCCTGCCCGCGCACGGGGTCTTCGAGGTATTCGAGAATGCTTTTCAGCTCGCGCCCGTAACGGATGGCCGTTTCTACTTCCCAAATTGCATTCGGGTCGACGCGCAGTGGTACATTCGGACCAAATGCCTTGTGCAATGCCAGCATCGAATCGACTTCCACCCGCGGCTCGAAAACGCCTCCTTTCAATTTAATGGACTGAAATCCAAATTCTTTACACATCGCACGAGCCTGCTCGACGATGCTTTCGGGATCTAGTGCGGCGGCCTGGCGCGCGGCTGCCCAACCAGTGGCGTCCGGATCGGTACCGAACTCCAGCGGGCCGCCTGCACCTTCATATTTATAAAACAAATAGGCCGAAAACGGCACACGGTCCCGCATTTTGCCTCCCAGCAAATCCACCACCGGCCGGCCTGTGATTTTGCCGATAATGTCCAGACAAGCCACTTCCACCGAGCTGAAAATATGCACGAGCCTCCGCTGGTCCCAGGGCGCATCCCCGCGCGAAGCCGCCGATTCCGTGCCGAAATGGTCGGTCAGCACCTGCCGGATCCCATTCAGATTGAACGGGTCACGACCAATCAGCAATGCTTTGGCTTCTTCCAATGCCGCGTCTATATCGCTGTTGCCGGGAATTTCGCTGATGCCCGAAATGCGGTCGTTGGTAACGATTTCTACAACCGTACGCAACGCATAAGGCGCATGCAGGCCCGCGGCATTCAACAACGGCGGATCGACGATGGCGATGGGGGTAATGTGGATTTCCTGGATTTTGGACATCGGTACTGATTTTGAATGAGTGAATGAGTGAATTTTTGAATGACTGAATGACTGAATGACTGATTTTTGAATGAGAGAATGAGTGAATAAACCATTGTGGAACTGAGAATGGATTTATTGAGTAGTTGAGTGAAACTGAATGATTGAATTTAAAATTATCGCCGTTGCCCGGCTCTGGTCACAAATTAATCGTATTCAATCATTCACTCATTCAATCATTCAATCATTCAATCATTCAATCATTCATCTACGTCCGCGCCTCGTCCGCGGCCGCCTGGATGAGCCCTTTGATATACCCGTAACTGAATGCAAACGCCTCATTCGTAGAGCCGGGTGCTTCGTGGTGCGGAACGTGGTCGGGCATGACCATGCCGTCGAAACCGACGTCGCGGAGTGCGCGGACGCATTGCAGGAAGTTCATATCGCCGTTGTCGGGATATACTTCCTGGAAGTTGTTCCAGCCGCCTTTGATATTGCGTAAATGGATGTTGAAGATCTGCTTGCGGTCGCCTACCCATTTGATAATCGGCAAAATCTCGGTTTTCGGGTCTTTCAGCCCTTCGGCAATGGAGCCGATGCAGAAGTTGAAACCGTGCCACGGGCTATCGTACAACTGCGCGAACCGTTTGATTCCCGCGAACACCTCCGGGCTGTTCCAACGGGTAATGCCGCGGTAACCGACTGGCGTCGGTGGGTCGGCAATGTGGTTACCGAGCTTCACTTTATACTCTTTCGCGACAGGCAGGCAGCGGTCGAGCAGGTAGGTAATGCGCTCGAACATCATATCGATCGTCACGTCGCCCGCGATGGTTTTCGGGTCGTTGCGCTTTATTGCTTCTTCGTAATTCCAGGTGCTGTAAGTTGCATTACCGCGCTTCGGGTCAACGGTGCGACCCGTACGCAGCACAGGGAGAATGGTGGTATTGTAATTCAAAAGCGGCACCCCTGTTTTGCCTGCTACCATGATCATTTGCTGTAACTGCTCTATCTCCCGGTCGCGCTGAGGGCTTTTTCCTAACATTACGTTTGGAAATATCGCCTTATCGATCCCCGACGAGGCCAGCGGCCAGTGGTAAGCATCGAGACTGATGCCATATTTCTCGCACGCCTCGCGTTTGCGCATCGAATCGTCGAGATCCCAGCCTTTGCCTTCGATGATTTTCGGCGCACCGCCGTCGATATTGTAAACGCCGTGGCGGGCTTTGAATTCGAGGTTTTCGACGCTGGTACCTCCCGATTGGCAACCTACTTTCATCAAAACTTTCTTCGGTTCGGCTTTGGCGACCCCACGGGCCTGCGCTTCATTTTCGCCCATTACCGCCGCTCCTACCGAGCCGGTGGCGAGCACCTTCACAAACTGATGTCTTTTCATGATCTGAATCGGTTAAGGTGAAATAATCATAACCTGTTAATCCTTCAATGCGAGGAACAGCGCGCTGTGGTCGAGCTCCCCGTTGCCCTGTTGCATGGCGGTTGCCATTTGCCTCGCTGCCGTTTCGGTACCTGGCAGCGTGAGATCGAGCTCGCCGCCGGTTTTAAGGGCGATATTGAGGTCTTTTTGATGTAGTTTGATTTTAAAACCAGGCTTGAAGTTGCCGTCGATAATCCGCTGGCCGTGCAGGTCGAGAATGCGGCTTTGGGCAAAACCTCCCAGCAGTACCTCCCGCATTTTAGCAAGGTCTACACCCGCTTTTTGGCCCAACGTAAACGCCTCGGCTACCGCCTGAATCGTCTGACCGACGATCATCTGATTACAAGCCTTGGCCGTTTGCCCGGCACCCGGCTCGCCGATATGCACGATGTTCTTGCCCATGGCCTGGAACACCGGCAACGCCCGCGCAAATGCCGCCGCATTACCGCCCACCATGATGGATAACGTGGCACCTTCCGCCCCTACCTGCCCGCCCGAAACCGGCGCATCCAGCGCCTCCACGCCCTTTGCCTGCATAGTATCAAACAGTTTGCGGGCCACAAGCGGTGCTATGGTGGACATATCAATAAACAAACTTCCCGCACGAATACCGCCCAGGACGCCACTATTGACCACTTCTTCCACTTGCGGCGAATCAGGCAGCATCGTGATGATCATATCACTACCTGCCGCCAGCGCCGCCGCGTCGGGCCATACCTCGGCGCCTGCATCCTTCAATGTGCCCGACGCCTGACTGCCCGCGAGCACGCCTACGGGGAAGCCCGCCTTCAAAAGATTTAGCGCCATAGGCTTGCCCATAATTCCCAGCCCTATAAACCCGATTTTCTCCATTTCAGTAACTATCTGTTTTTGAATTCATTAAACCAAAGGAAACAGGTGCGCCGCGATCATCAGCACCACCAACCCCACACAGCCCATGACCACAAGCATCGGCGAGAAAGTTTTCAGCGCTTCCCGCTCGGTGAGGTTACTGATTTTGACGATAATCCAGAAACCGGCATCGTTCATCCACGGCACGAGCTTCGAGCCGCAGCCGATAGCCAGGCCGAGGTACAATGGGTGGTATTCCAAATGGGCGCTGGTAGCCATTCCCGACAAGATACCCGAGGCTGTAATGAGCGCCACCGTAGCGGAGCCCTGCGCCGTACGCACCACAGCGCTGATCACGAACGCGAGCGGAATGAGCGTCATCTGGTAATCGGCGGTGAGTGCAGCTATGCGCGAGCTGATGCCGGTTTGCTGCAAAATCCCGCCAAATGCGCCGCCCGACGCAGTAATGAGGATAATCCCTCCCCCGCTCATCAATGCGGCCTGCACAAATGCGGAAATGCCTTCCTTACTACCCTTTTTGGTAACGGCCAGCAACACCAGGGCGATCAATCCACCAGCCACCAATGCAATGTTTTTATCCCCGACCAATGCCGTAAAGTCAACCAGAAAATGCGCCAGCGAAGATTCCGGCACGAATGCACCCGATTTGATCATCGATTTCAGGATATTGTCCACGCAAATGAATACCAGCGGAAAAGTGACCGGCAACAGCGAAAACCACAGCGGCGGCAGCTCCCTATCGTCCTTCTCGGCCAGCGAACGGATGTCGGCCAGGCGCGCATCGAGCGAGTCGCGGAGCTCTACCGGCCATTTGGCATTGGCCCATTTGGCAAACAGGAACCCGGCCGTGATCGTGACGAGCCCCAGCAATGTACCGCCGGCCATCATCATGCCGATCGGGATATTCATTTCACCAATCAGAAACAGCGGCCCCGGAGCCGGCGGGACGAACGAGTTGGCCATAGCCGCACCGCCGGTAATGGCGAGTACGAGCAGCAGATAGTTCTTACCAATGCGCATGCTCACCGCTTTCGCCAGCGGAATCATCAGAAAAATCACAATATCAAAAAACACCGGCACGCCCAGGAAGAAGCTGCTTACCAGGAATGCAAACGGCGCATTGTTCACGCCGGTCACCGCTAGCATCGACCGCACAATGCGCTCCGCAGCCCCGCTTTCGAGCATAGCTTTGCCGATAATAGCTGCCATCGCTATTAGAATACCGATTTTACCGCACGTACTGCCGAATTCCGTGGCAATGCGCTCGCCGATGCTCTTCTTGGCCAGCGCCGCCGCTGCTTCGGGCGACGAGCCCTTCGCCACAGCAAATGCTTCTATGGATGCCGCGGGCGTGAGCAACGCTACCACAAATGCAGCCAAAATAAGCGCCAGGAACGGGTGCAGTTGCAGGAAAATAATACCTCCTACCACGATAATCACCCCAATGAGCAGAATGAAGAGCGGGTCGCTGAATAGAACGGTCATCAAAGTCATGAATGGTCAGGTTTAGCGTGATGGTCGAAGTTCGTTCAGCTTTTTGGCCATCGTACGGGCGCCTTCGGCCACAAAGGTGGCATCGGAGCCGCAGGCGATAAAGCGGATGCCGAGCTCATGGTAGGCATGGTACTCATTGGTATTGAAAAACAGGATACCAACGGCCTTCCCCGCTTTTCGGGCAGCCTCGCACGTTTCCCGAACGGCTTCGCGGAACCTTGGGTGATCGAACTGCCCGAAAACGCCGAGCTCCATCGACAGGTCGGCCGGGCCGATGAATAACACGTCGACGCCGTCGGTATTCGCTACTGCATCAAGGTGGTTCAGCACCTCCACGGTTTCGATCTGCGCGATGCCCAGGATATTGGCCCGGCTGTTGTCATAATATTCCTGAAAATGCTGCCCGAAACCCGTCGCACGCACCATTTTGGCTACGCCCCTGCCGCCAAACGGTGGATAATGCAAGCCCTGCACGAGCTTTTGCGCACCGTCCGGGTTCAGAATTTTAGGGCACATTACGCCTTCGGCACCCATGTCGAGCACGCGGTGAATGCGTTGGCTTTCGGAACTTTCCACACGTACGATCGCGGCTGTGGGCGTGTGTTCGAGCGCCTGCAACTGGTACAGCACGTCCTTTTCGGAACCCGCCCCGTGTTCCAAGTCGATCAGCACCCAGTCGAACCCGGCCAGTCCGACGATTTCCGCCGTGAGCGAACTGCCGGTATTGAGCCAGCAGCCGTGCAGGGTTTCCCCGCTTTGCAGTCTTTTTTTCAGGTTTTTCATTCAAAAAATCGGTTGATACAATGCTATTTCTTGTCCCACCACACCCGCGTGTCGAGCAGGTCGGGACCTTGCACGGCGATCGCCTTCTGGACATTGTCGTGGTTCACGTTCAGTTCGGCGTCGGTGTAGGTCAGCCGGCGGATAAATGGTTCAGTTTTGAGGTCGCTGCCCGGGTAAGGATTGGGTTTCAAAACCGGGAAACCACTGCGACGGAAGTTGGCAAATGCCTCCGGGCCGATCAGGAACGACGCTACCCAATACTGCGTGTTGATCTCTTCCAGCTCCTTGCCCGCATGCAACGGGTGCGCGCTCACGTACGAGGCAATGGCCGCATCCTGGATAGCCGCGCTGGCTCCGTACATCGCAAATTGCTGCATATGCGCCTTGATTCCCTCGGCGTATAATGCGGCTGCGTCGCCCGTCGTCCATTTACGCACCACCGCTTCGGCGAGCAGAAATTGGGTTTGGGCATAGGTCACAAGGAAGCTGGGGGCCGTCAATGCGGCCATGCGGGTCCGGTCGAGCTGGCTGTAATCCCACAGGCTTGCCAGTTTCTTGGCGGCCACATCGGTGCTGATGGTCGTGTTGTCATACCCCTGCGGCATACCGATCTGCACCGCTACTGAGCGGTTGGCTTTCGCTTCCACCTGATCCGCACCGCTTTGCGCGCCCACGTAGCGCACCGCGATAGCGGCCAGCCGGGGGTCGTTATTGGTTGCTAGATAGGTTACGAATTCGTCATCCAGGTAGTAAAATGCCGACTGGCCGCCATTGAGCGAACTTCCTACCGGATTGGTAAAACTGGCCGTGTGCCGGATCACCGCATTGTCCTGGTTGGACTGCATTAATCCGCCTGCCACCGCTTTCACAACAAATTCAGCCGCTTTGGTCGGATTGATTTTCGAGAGCCGCATAGCCGCGCGCAGCAATAGCGAATTACCCAGTTTTTTCCATTTCAAAACATCCCCGCCATAAAGCACATCGCTGGAAACAGCCGCTTTGGAAGCATCCAAGGCATTTGACGCGGCGTCCAGTTCGGTGAGAATATCATTATAAATGGCTTCCTGGTTGTCATAAGCGGGCGTGGTAATGCCCGTAAGGAAGCCCGAACCGGCCTCGGTGTAAGGAATATTGCCGTAAGTATCGCTCAACACCATAAATGCGTACGCTTTCCAGATCCGCGCCATGTTGTACAGGTTTGTGCGGCTGGCGTCGTCCTTCGTTTTGGCCACCACATCGGCCAGTTCCTTAATAATGGTCCGGTAATAGGTATTCCAGTTACCCGACGTCACGCCGCGGTTATCCTGGTTAAAATTCGCGGCCGACCCCTGCCCGCTGAACGGCGTGATCATCTGCTTCACAATCGTTGTTTCGTAACTCAAATTACCGTATACCGGCGCGCTGTTAACAATGGTTGTATTGAGCTGATAGGCAGGATTTACGGCGGTGAGAGCGATGGGATTGATATTCATTTCATCAAAACCACTGTCGCAGGCATGCATGCCCGTGATGCAAATGCTGCTGATTAATATTTGTAATGCCTTTTTCATAGTCGATGGCTTAGAATTTCAGGTTAAGATTGAACCCTGTGCTACGCGTAATGGGTAAGCCGGTTGCTTCGAGGCCGATCAGGTTGTCGGACGGGAAACCGAACTGGTCGGGATGGATGGTCGGTACCCATTTTTTGAGGACCGCCACGTTGTTGGAAACAATGCTCAGGCGCGCACCTTTGATGAACGGGATGTTTTTAGGCAAAAACCGCCCGAAATCGTAGCCGAATGTGATCTGCCGCAACTGCCACAAACCCGCATTGTACACAAACTGCTCGGCGATGTTCTGCGAACGAACGGTTTCATAATAAGCCTGCACCACCGATTTTGTCTGGTTTATCTCGCCATTCGGATTTACCCCGTCGCCGATAATGAAACCTTCCGCACGCCCCGGCAATGTCTCTTTCAGCAAACCGTGCCGCCACGCATTATGGTTGGTACCCGAAATCATCTTATGTCCCAGTTTGAAATCGATGAGCACCGAAGCGGAGAAGTTTTTGTAATTAAAACTGTTGGTAATGCCCCCTACCCACTTCGGCAATGCGCTCCCGAACGCTATCTGCGTGGGCGTGCGCAAGGGCCGGCCATTCCCGGCGTCAAATACCTGCCGTCCCTGGTCGTCGCGAAGGTAGCCAAAGCCGTAGAGCTGGCCCATTGATTTACCCACCACCTGCCGGAGCTCACCGGTAAAGTCGCCGGTACCGACGGTGATCATCGCATCGCTCACGTTGCCGCCGAGGTCCAGCGTTTTGGTGACGTTGTACGCCGCATTGAAATTCAGGTTCCAGACGAAGTTTTTGGCCTGGTAGGGCGTCACATTCACCATCATTTCGAGTCCGCGGTTGCGGCCTTTGCCCACATTGATCAGCTGCGTAAGGTAACCCGAAGCATCGGAGGTCTGTGCTTGGAGAATCTGGTCGGACGAGAGTTTATCGTAATAGGTAAAATCAAGCCCCAGCCTGTTTTCAAACAATTTCAACTCCAAACCCACCTCTTTTTCCGAAACGCGCATGGGCCGAAGATCAGCATTGGGAACCGTGGATCCATTGATCGTCGCCAGCGGCTGGCCAGCCCCGCCCGGGTTAGGAAATTGCTGTGGATTGATGTTGTAAAACAAGTTGTTGGCATATGGCTGAACGTCCGTATCGCTGCCCACTTCGGCATAGGCTACGCGTACTTTACCGAACGAGATCCAGGAAGGCAACGAGGCGGTGAATGCCTGCGAGAAGACAAAACTGGCTGTTACCGAAGGATATACAATGCTGCGGTTCGCAGGAGAAAGCGTTGAAAACCAGTCATTACGAATGGTACCGTTCAGGAAAAGGAAGTCGTTGTAGGAGATCTCGGCAGCGCCGTAAAGCGAGTTCACCTGTCGTTTGGAAATCTCATAAGTCGCATCGCGCTGGCGGCCGTTGCCGATCGTATACAGGTCGCGCACGTAAAAATCCTGCACAAATACATTATGGCGGCTCAGCTTGCGGTACATCTGGTTGCCGCCCGCATTGATATTCAAGCCAATGCGACCGAATGTTTTATTAGCCGAGATCAAAAAATCGGTATTCAGTTCGCGTACCGAGCGGGTATCCTGCACATATTGACCATTCACAAAACCCTGAGGCGCAGCCGCTTGCCGCTGGCTACCCGTAGGCAAGTTGTAATCCTGCTCGCGGGAATAGTAGTCCTGCCCTACCCGCACCTGCGCGTAAAGCCAATCAGTAAAGCTGTACCGCACCGAAAGATTACCAAAAACGCGGTCCTTCTCCACGTTTTCAAAGCGTTTCAATGCGAAATAGGGATTGGTACGGTTCGTGAAACGCGACCATACATATTCATTACCATTCGCATCGGTCGCATATTTTTCGAGCAGATCTAGCGGCATGGAATTGGCCATGTTATAGAGCACCACCGGGCTGTAATCCTGCTCCGCAATGTTGGGCGGGTTTTTACGATCCTCGTTCGAATAATTGATATTACCCGAAACAGTCAGCTTTTTGGCCATAGTTTGGGTAAAACCCAGGTTCACCGTCTTGCGATGGTAACCCGAGCCGGGCAGGATGGTTTTGTTATCCAGGTTCGAAAGCGAAAGGCTGAAACCGCCGAACTCCCCGCCCGACGACAAGGTAATGGTGTTGGTAAATGTGCTTCCTTTGCGGTAATAGTCGGTAATCTGATGTCGCTGAGGCACATAAGGCACCTCCACACCGTCGAAGAGGATCTGCGTCATGCCGGGCTCGAACTTCTCGCCGAAGCTCCACTGGCCCGAGGTCGGATTGGGCGTGGTAGGCCGCTTGCCGTTTTCGCCCTGGCCGTATTCATACTGATAATCGGTATAATCCAGCGGCGTTTCGGTGGTGAAGTTGGAGTTGAACTCGATGCCGATCCCGATGCCGGCGCCGCGTGTTTTGGTCGTGATCATAATCACCCCGTCCTTCGCCCGCGAGCCGTACAATGCCGACGCCGCAGCACCTTTCAACACGGTCATCGACTCGATATTGTCGGGGTTAATGCTGCTCAGGCCGTCGCCACTGTCGGAGGTGCGGTTGGAGCCCTTGTCGGCCGCATCGCCGCGGGCACCAAAGTTCGAATTATCGATCGGTACGCCATTCACCACGATCAATGGTGAGTTATTGCCGCCAAATGACGACTGCCCGCGAATGCGGATCTTGCTCGTTCCGGCAGGCCCCGATCCTAGCGAAGTAATGTTCACCCCGGCCATTTTGCCCTGCAATGCATTCATGAAATTGGCGGTCCGGTTCACGGTCATTTCCTCGGTGGGCACACTGGCAGTGGCGTAACCGAGGCTTTTGGCTGCCTTTTTAATACCCAGTGCCGTTACCACCACTTCTTCCAGCGCCTTGCTTTCAGGTACCAATGAAACTACGAGGCTCGTCTGGTTTCCCAAAATCACCTCCTTGGACTGATAACCTACAAAACTGAACAACAATGCCCCGTCGCCTTCCTGCAAGTCGATCTGAAATGCGCCTTCGGAATTGGTCGTAGTGCCGCGTTGCGTACCTTTTACCATAATATTCACGCCGGGCAATGCGGCGCCCTTTTCATCGGTTACCTTGCCGGAAAGGCTTTTTTTAGGTGAAAGTTGAAGCGGATTACCCTCCGGAAGCACGAACCCATTGTCGGCGCCCGGCAATTCGCCCGACGAGAGAATGATCTTCTTTCCCGACAATTCGTATTTGATTTTCAGCGGTTTCAACAATTTAAAAAGCACCTCTTCCAATGTCGTGTTCACCGCCTTAATGGTCACTTTCTTCGACGCTTCGAGGACGTTCGAACTGTACACAAACTGCACGTCCGTCTCCTTTTCGATGTGCGCCAGCACCCGTTTGATTTCACGGTTCTCCACCTGGACCGTCAGACGGCGATTCAGGTACTCCTGCGCAGTGCTCGTGTGCGCATACGCTACGCCCGCGAGCAACGCCATGACCAAACTCTGTGTGATCGAAAACCTCATAAGTTTCAGCCAGAATTTTCTGGTAATGCGTTTTTTCATACTTTTGAACAGGGTTTAAAGGGTTCTTTTAACCGGGAACTTGCAGATACCGAGCGTGTAACTTTGGCGAGTGGCCGCTCGTGATCCGACCTTGATGGCAGTGAAACCCACTGCCATTTTTCATTTACTGCAACCCTTGCCGCTGACGATGATCTGCCCGTCGACGATCTCGTAGCTGGCCGAAACAGTTTTGCAGAGAATGCTCAGTTTGTCGTACATGCTTTCGTCGGAGAAAGCCACCGTTATTTTGCAGGCCCAAAAGCTGTCGGCGTCGAACTGGACGGGGATACCGTACGATTTTTCCATATCCCGCAATATCACCGGCAACGGTACTTCATCGTATTTCAAAATGCTTTCCACGGCGCCATTCGGTAGTTTTTCCGGATTTTCGACCAGCGTTTTCGAAAGCTGGTTGGCACTTTTCTCAAACACCGCTGCCTGATTGGCCGTGATAATGAGGCCTTTCACTTCCTTTTCAGAGGGCTTATCGACATACACCGACACCTTGCCTGTCTGCACCTGCACGGTGATGTTCCGGTCGTTGTCGAATGCGCGCACCACGAAACGGGTACCGAGCACTTTCGTCACCACTTTGCCGGTGTGCACCATGAACGTCTGCCCCTGCTTTTTTACCGAAAAAATGGCCTCGCCGGTCAAATACACCACCCGCGCGCTGTCGGCAAATTCCGACGGGTAGCTCAGGTAGCTCTTCGAGCTCAGCCTCACCTCCGACCCGTCATTTAAATGGATTACCAATGGCTTGCCGGTATCATTGCGCGTGGTTACGAGGTTCGTTGGCCGGGCGCTGGTAGCGGCAATGCGCGGCGCAGCTGCATTGTTTTGATAGTAATACCAACCTATCCCGGCTACCAGCACAAGCACGGCGGCAGCGGCCGCCAGCCACCTTTTCCAGAAAATGCTGCGGCCGCGTCCCTCCTCGTCGTCATCGTCGAAAAGACTATTTTCCAAATGGTCGTCCTTGCCGCTTACCGTTTCGACAAACCGCTCAATTTCACAGCGAATTTCCTTTTCAGTAATCCGCTCTCCGGCCACATTAGCGGCACGGATCAGATGCTCGGCCTGCCTGAATGCCTCCCGGCGGTCGGGATACTTTTCGGGGAAAGAAAGCCAGAACATTTCCTGCGTGCCCTGGCCCTGCACCCATTTCCGGAAGCTCTCGTCTTCCAGAAAATCTTCGATGGTATACGATTCGTAAGGCTTCATTCCGGTTTTAGTTCTGTTACGTTATACACTATACGCCTGGCGGCAGGCCATGCCTAGGAGCTTAGGTCGTAATGCTTCCGCAGGCTCCCCAGCGATTTTTGCAGGAGATTATAAACAGATTGCCTGCTTAGGTTCATGACCTCGGCGATCTGCTCGAAGCTCAGGCTTTGGTAAAAGCGCAGGTAAATGAGCTCCTTCTGCCGGCCCGACAGGCTGTTGAGTACGCCTTCGAGCTTTCTCACCTGGTATATTTCGTGTTCTTCATCGATCAGCCGGAGGTCGGAAGAGAACTCCACAGAAAATGAATATTCATCCGACAGCATCGACTGGTGCGTCACATGCTTTTTGGATAGCTCGCGCAAAATCCGCGTTTTGAGCGCCACAAGCAGGTACGAACGTACATTGGAAACCACACCGGTAGATACCGTCCCGCCGGACTGCTGCATTTTCCAGAGGTTCACGAACATATCCTGAATACAGTCCTTCACGAATTCGCGCTCGCCATGCAGCCGAAGCCCCCAATGGAACAGATCGGAATAATAGCCCTGCATGATGTTCGCGAGCGCGTACATGTCGCCCGATTGGTAATCATTCCAAAGTTTCTGAGCTTCATCCGGAGTAATGCGTGGTCTCATCTCGTGGTAGCTGTCACTTTTTCTAGATGATACTCATTTTCGGGATATATACCCCACTATTTTTATCTTTTTTATCAAAATAATACACAATGAATATAAAAACGCTCCGAACGCCCCTACTGCTTCATGTTGACAAGCGACTATTATCTGTGTAAATTGTGAGTAGCTCCTATATAAATGAGCCTAACACTATGAGAAAACTAACTTCGACGAATTACTACAATCAGACGTTCCTGGAAGAGAAATGCACATTGAACGAACTGATCAACCTGCTTAGCAAACGGTGGCTGACCGAAGTAATGTTCAGCATTGAGGAAGGCAACAACCGCTTTTCGACGCTGAAAGAAGACCTTAAACACATTAGCGACAACATCTTAGCCGATCGTCTGAAACTGCTCGAACAGCACAAGCTGATCATCCGCAACGACAACTTCCGCGAAGTACCGAGCCGCGTCGAATACACACTATCCGAAACCGGCTCCAAGCTCAGCGAGCTCCTCGACGGCCTCTGCCATTTTTCCGAAACCGAAATGGAATTTCCAGATTAACACCGCCCTAAAGACCGTCCGCCCGGTCCTTAACAATTGTTAACAATCACTTCGGAAATTGTGAGTAGTGAGGAGATAGCCTTCTCCGCCGTTTGATCATCCGTTGGTACTGGCTGTACATCGGATTCGATCTATGCTTACCTGGTTGGATAAATTCGGCAATGCATTCCAGCCAACAACACCGCATTGCCCAAATATGATGGAATTGTATCTTTTTGTCCCCAAAACACAACTCATTGAACATTACCAGAATACCTTGGGTGCTAAGCTTTTCGGGCCGAACCGGATGTTTATTGATACCAGGGAGGCGTCGGTTTTAATCAAGCAATTTTTAAGCAAATAGCCTTATGACAAATTTCACAAAAATGGACGAAAAGGATCTCGTGGTGAGCGACAGAAAACCGACTGACCAGGAAGAAAAAGAATTCAGCGCCTTCCTTAAATCAAGGAAACTGTCTTCCAAAAAAGACGCTGGTGTAAAAAACGTGCATTAATAGTCCGCACCAATCAAGTCCCGCAATACCACCGATGCGCAGGTTCCCCCGAATATTGCAGGGAGGTAGGGCATGGTGCCGTAGGCGGATTTTTTATAGTTACTGCCGTCGGTGAGGATGAGCGACTCGCGGATTTGCTCTTCAGTCGAGAATACGGCTTTGATACCTTTGTAAATTCCCGCCTTTTTAAGGTTTTTCCTCACCTGCTGCGCGAAGGGGCAGTTGTATGTCTTCGAAATATCGACCACTTTCAGTTGTGTCGGATCCATTTTCCCACCCGCGCCCATCGAGCTGACGATGCGCATATTGCGCTTGTACGCCTGCGTGAGAAAAGTCAGTTTGGGCGTAACGCTATCGATCGCGTCCACAATGTAATCGTAATGCGTTACATCGAGGATTTGCTCCACGGCATCCGGCGTCACAAAGCTCTTCACGACGTTCAGGATCAATTCGGGGTTGATCGCTTTAAGGCGCTCGGCCATGATATCGGCTTTGCTCTGGCCGTGATTTGTGGCCAGTGCCGGCAACTGACGGTTACGGTTGGTCGGGTCTACCACGTCACCATCCACGATCGTCATGGTCCCTACCCCGCCGCGGCAAATGAATTCCGCTGCAAATGAGCCTACTCCGCCCAGCCCTATCACCAACACATGTGCCTGGCTGAGCTTCACCAGGTTTTCCCTTCCGATCAGTAACTCCGTCCTGGAAAGCCAGGAAAAATCCTCCATCATTGTTTAAATACGTTACCAAAATTCATTTCGAGCTGCAAAGCAATCTCTTTTTCGGGAATATTCCGCAGCTGTGAGGCGGTTTTGTAGATTTCACGAATATCGCCGCCGGTATCGTCGGTTTCGAGCAGCAGCTGATCCGGCGGGACCGCCCTGAATGCCTCTATGATGGCCGCATTAGGATGCAGTAACGCCTTCCCGAAAGACAAAAAGTAGCCTGCATCGATCACCGGCTGTATCACCGAAAGACGGTTGTTGATTCCGTGAAAAATGACCGGTACACGGGTTTTCTTTAAAAATTGCAGGCACTCCTGAAACGCCTTTACGCAATGGATCACCAGCGGTTTCCCCAGTTCCCCGGCCAATGCGATCTGCTGCTCGAATGCGCTGCATTGTGTATCCCAATCTGTCTCAGTGAGCTTGTCGAGGCCGCATTCTCCAATGGCAAGCACTTCCCGCCGGGCAGCATACCGGCGAAGCAGATCCAAATCATCGGAAAGCGTTTCCGGACGGACGTACCAGGGATGCAGCCCTGCACTTACATACCGACTGCCCACAGGCTCTCCGAACCCGTTATGCCGGTTTTCGATAGCCAGTATATCCGGGTCGCCGGGCGGGTTGTGGGTGTGGACATCCAGGAACATGAGCACAGCGCTTCATTCAAATGGATTTACCGCATACATCAGGCTCCTGGCCGATATTTCATGGGAATCGATGTGCGATTTTCCTTTATAGTTGCGTACCCTCAGGTTATCTCTTCCCTGATAAACAAAGGAAAGCGTCGCGACCGGCTGGCCGACATTGAACATTTTGGAGCCTTTTTCAGTGTATGCGTCAGCCAGTTCTTTCAACAAAGCGGCATCCGGAAATTCAAGGCATTTCAGCGTAAATCCATCCATATCACCATCCCAGTTCAGATACAGCAAATGGCGTTGTTCAGGGGCTATTTCAAAGTAAAAATTGAACCGTCGCTGCCCGTCGAATGCCTCCGAAAGTTGCAGCTCCTTCGATTCGGGGTAATAGGTTCTGATTTCTTCGCGTAAGTAATCGAGTGAATTCATCTTGGTGCGTGGGTGGTGTCTTTCAATTCGTGTATAAACAAATATATCCAGCCAGCGGCAAAATTTCAAGGATCAGCCGGGAAACAGTTTGATCACATGCTTAAACGTTTTACCAAGCGGCAATACCTTTCCGTTCAAAAGCCGGATCATATTGCCCTCGATATAATGTACGAATTTTTTGTTCAAAATGAAAGACTTATGGATCCGGATGAACGCCTCCGCCGGCAGCTGCTCTTCGAAACTGCCAAGGGTCCGCTGCGTGAGCAGAAACTGGTCCCGGCCCCATACTTTCACGTAATTACCCAGACTTTCAAGATAATACACGTCGTCGAGCTGCATTTGCACCAGCTTCTTGTCGGATTTGATATACAATGGTTCCGCTTCGTGCAGTGCAGCGGGCTGCGCGGGGGCGGTTACCATCTGCCTCCGCAAGGTATACTGCTCCAATGCGCGGTTGGCGGCTTTCAGGAACCGATCAAAACGGAATGGTTTAAGCAGGTAATCGACCACTTCCAATTCGAAGCTTTCCAATGCGTGCTCCTCATAGGCAGAGGTGATGACGACCAGCGGACGCTGGCTGAGCGTGCGCAGGAAGTCAAGGCCGCTGAGCTTCGGCATCCGGATATCGAGGAAAATAAGGTCGACCGCATGGTGGTTGAGGAATGCAAATGCCTCGGTGGCCAGGTAGCATTGGCCCGCCTTTTCGAGGAAGGGGATATCTTCGAGGTACCTCAGGATCACATCGTGGGCCAACGGCTCGTCGTCGACAATTAGGCAGCGTAATTTCATAGCAGGTCGATTTCCAGGCTGGCGGTAAACACTCCGTTCTCCGCCTTGGTGGCTAACCGGTGTTTTCCGGGGTAGAGTAATGCCAGCCGTTTCCGCAAATTAGTCAATCCGATGCCCGTTTGCGCATCCGGCGCCGGTTCGTATGAGTTTTCACAGATAAAACACACAGCATGCTGATTGGCTTTGAGACTAATACTCAGGAATGCATCGTTCTCAGCGTTTTCGAC
>DATMSL010000828.1:0-18959 GCA_035565435.1 Dyadobacter sp.
CCTTTTTTGGCCTTCTCAAAATCACCGGCTTTGATGATCACGAGCTTGTTGTAGTCGATATGTTTGTTAAATGCAGCCTTGATCTGATCCGGTGTCAATGCTTCGACTTTCTTCTCAAAATCGGCATCCCATTGCATGGTACGGTTTAGATAAAGGTTGCTGCTGAGGGTCGTCGTGAGAGATGCATCC
Source organism: Dyadobacter sp. (assembly GCA_035565435.1). Taxonomy (GTDB): domain Bacteria; phylum Bacteroidota; class Bacteroidia; order Cytophagales; family Spirosomataceae; genus Dyadobacter. The sequence continues at coordinate 190 of DATMSL010000828.1, forward strand.
TGCGAGCGTGCCACCTGCCGCGATTGCAGGTATCCCGATTTGGCGGCTTTCAACTCATCCGCAGTGAAGCCTTCCTTCATAACCTTTTCAATCTCCTCTTTGAATGCCGCTTCCAGTTTCTCGGCATTTTGAGGAGCATAAATGGCGTACGACATGAATGTACCGTTCTTATCCAGCGGGCTGGCCGAGAATTGTGAACCAACCCCGTAGCTCAACCCTTCCTTCTGACGAATGCGGGTAGCCAGCCGCGAATTCAGGAAGCCTCCGCCGAGCATGTAGTTACCCATAATCAACGCCGGGTAATCGGGATCGGTGTCCTGCAATGGCATATTCAGCCCGGCCACAAACATCGCATTGGCCTTGTCCGGCGTCTCGATCGCCTTGTTCTCCGCTTTTACCGCCTGGTAAGGGGAGGAAATGCGGGTGAATGGCTTGGCGCTCTTCCAGCTTCCGAACTCGTCGTTCAGGATTTTCTGAATCGCATCCTTATCGAAATCGCCCACCACGGTTGCCGAGGCATTATTAGCCCCATAAAACTCCTTGTGGAACTGCCGTATCTGATCGATGGTCGTCGCCTTAATGTTCTCGACATCCTCGTCGAATGTACCTACGTAGCGCACGTCACTTTTCGGGTAGGGCGACGTAATGCGGCGGTATTGGTTAAACGCGATGGCCTGCGGCTCACTGCGCTGCGATTCAATGCCTGCGAGCTCTTCCTGCTTCAACTTCTCGAATTCGTTCTCATCGAAAGCCGGGTTTTTCAACACTTCCGCTACCAGTTTCATCACAGCAGGCAGATTCTCCTTCGTCGTTTCGATACTCACTCCGGCCTGATTGGTATTGCCAAAGAAGCTGACACGCGCTTTCAGGCGATCGAATTCATCCTTCACCTGCTGACGGGTTTTGGTTTTGGTACCCTTGTCAAGCATCGAGCCGGTCAGGTCGGAGATCGTCGCCTTGTTTTGCAGGCTCTTCTCGTCACCGAAGCGAAGGAAAATGCGCGCCGCAACTACATTACCACGGGTCTTTTTGGGGAGCAGCGCGGTTTCAATCGTGTTGGCTTTTTCAACCCGTGTTGTACGGCTTTCTACATTGGCCGGCGAAGGATCGAATGCCTCACCTTCCGCTACCACGGCCTCGCCTTTGTAATCTTTTACGAGGTCAGCCACTTTCGGTGCTTCGGGGATTTCGGCACGCACCGGATTAGCTTCCGGCATGAACGTTCCCAGCGTACGGTTCGATGGTTTGAAATAATATTGTGCAACCCGCGCTACGTCCTCAGGCGTTACTTTGCGGATATTGTCGCGGAAGAGGAATGCCAAACGCCAGTCGCCGGTGGCGATGGATTCGCTGATACTCAACCCTACCCTTTCCGAGTTACGGAATTCGAGGTCCCAGTTTTTGAGGATCGTCGTTTTGGCCCGTTCAACATCTTCTTTAGAGGGCTTAAACGTAGCAGTAGAATCCAGTGTCGCGGTGAATGCCTTTTTTGCTTCGTCCAGAGATTTCTCTTTCAGGATCTCAGCCCCGAACAACACGAAGCCGGGATCGAACAGCTGGAATGTGAATCCAAATTGTGACGATGCTTTCTTCGTATCCACGAGGTTTTTGTACAATCTTCCGTTCGGCTCCGTGGTAAGCACTTCGGTGAGTACTTCCATCGCAGGGTAATCGGCGTGCGAGCCGGGCATAATATGGTACATCGCCATCAGCATTTGCACATCGCCGGTTCTTTTCAGCTCCACGAAGCGTTCGCCGTCCTGGGTAGGCTCCACGGTGTAGGATTTGGGCAATATGCGGGTAGGTTTCGGGATTTTACCAAAATAATCGTTCACCAAAGCCAGCGTCTTCGCCTCGTCTATTTTTCCCGCCACGGTCAGCACCGCATTATCGGGCTGGTAGTATTTTCTGTAAAATGCCTGGAGGTTTTCGATCGGCACGCGTTCGATGTCAGAGCGGTTACCGATGGTCGATTTGCCGTAGTTATGCCACAAAAAGCCGCCGGAAATCACACGCTCCATCAGCACGCGGAACGGGCTGTTTTCGCCCGATTCAAATTCATTGCGCACCACGCTGAACTCACTGTCGAGATCTTTTTTCGCGATAAACGAGTTCACCATCCGGTCGGATTCGAGGTCGAGCGCCCATTTCAGGTTTTCATCGGAAGCCGCGAAGGTTTCAAAATAATTGGTACGGTCGTACCACGTGGTGCCGTTCGGCCTTGCACCATGCTCGGTGAGTTCCTGCGGGATATTGGTATGTTTCGGAGAGCCTTTGAACACCAGGTGTTCGAGCAAGTGGGCCATCCCCGTTTCTCCATAACCCTCATGACGCGAACCTACGAGATAGGTAACGTTCACCGTAATGGTCGGCTTTGACGGATCGGGGAACATCAGTACTTTCAGGCCGTTTTCGAGATTGTATTCGGTGATCCCTTCGACCGACGTCACTTTCGTAACGCCCTTCGGCAACTGCTGCTGCGCTTCGGAAGGCATTGCCAGCATCGCGGCGAGCATCATTCCGACCAGCGAGCCGTGCCTGAACAAATTTGTTCTTTTAGATTTCATGACCATATTAAAAACCATTAGTTTAGATTTATAATCCTTGAAAATAGTGCAGAATATCACATTTACCAATGGATTGGTGACAAATGGCAAAATAATATACGTTGCAACATAATGTCGTATCTGGCGTGTATGGGTTGCATATGAATTTCAAACATGTCCCTCATTTCAAAATAATGACTACGAGTAAAAGTGCCCCGTACCTGTGTTCCCTCTTTGCGGCAATAATGCTTTCGGCTTGCGCAGGAAGTGGAATACCTATTTCATCCAATACCAAATATCCGATCGAGGTCCTCTACGATAACCAGCCGCTGGAACGCCCCTACTCGGAACTCGCGGTGGTGGAGATCGGAAGCGAGGATTCCCTCACCGCCGACCAAACCAAGGACAAAAGAATGATGTTCCGCGGAAACGATGCCAAGACGAAGGAGCTTCTGACTGCGCGGCTGGTGATGAAGGCTCAGAAAATCGGCGCCGACGCGATTATCAATGTCAAATACAAATACTACACGAGCGTAAACAAGGAAGGCTATATGCTGAGCGGACTGGCCGTACGGTACCGCGGGGAATGACACTTCTAACGAGATAAACTAAAAACCATGCTGTTTACTGCCAAACTATCCGACATGCCCGTCGAAGCGGAATCGAGGGTGATCATCCGTTTTCAGGATTGCGATCCGCTCATGCATTTGAATAATTCCAAATACTTCGATTACTTCTTCAATGCAAGGGAAGATCAGGTTTCCAAGCTGTATGGTTTCAGTTTCGAGGCGATGTTCCGCGAGCTGCGCACGAGCTGGGTCGTATACCAGCACCAGATTGCGTACGTAAGGCCCGCGCGCATCAGCGAGTGGGTGCGCATTACCTCGCGCGTGATCTACTATAATGAAGATACGATGGTGACGGAGTATTTCATGACCAACGACCTGCGTACCGAGCTCAAAACCGTGCTTTGGACCACTTCCAAGCATATCAGCATCGCCTCCGGGCAACGCGTACCGCACCCGACGGAGGTAATGGATTACCTGGGCGCCACCTGCGTACCAGGTCTCGATTTTGCTGGTCTGCATTTCAACGACCGCATTCATGCGATCAAGCAGGAACTGGCGGCTGGCGCTAGCGCGTAGGATCTTTTTCTGAAATCAATTTTCTTGTCGTGTCCTGTTTGGCATCCTGCGGGGCATCCTGGCGGATGGAGTCCGCAGGTAGGAAAGGTATCCGCACGCCGGGCTTCGGCGAACGGGTAAAGCGGTTGAAGCTGTGGGTAAACTGCATACTCACGCCGCCGGTTGTGAAGGTACCGCTGTTGAACACCAGGTTGTTCTGGATATTCCGGTTGTAGGCCTTCACCCGTACCGAACCTTTGTCATTCAGCCAGTATTCCAATGTCCATTCGCCGAGCAAGCTCGCCGCATCGTATTGCGAAGCGCCTGTTTGTGATTGCGTACCGGAGGTAAAGCGGCCATCCCGCGTGACGCGGAAGCGGTCGTTCAGGAACCGGTATGAGAAGCGTAATTGCAAATTATTCAATGCATTCTGATCCAGTGAAAGGCCCGAAACGCCCACTTCCAGGTTTTCGTTAATACCCGAGGCCCAGCGGCTGATCTGGTTCGATACCAGCTCGCTGATACTGCTTCCGAGGAAGTTCTGGCTTCCCACTGTCGCCAGGCTGCTTTCCGGCAATAGCTGGTTCACCACCAGCAAGCTGCTCACCTGCCGGCTCAGCTCCTGTTCGTCGGATTTCAATTTATTCTGAAATGCTTCCAGCTGACCACGGTAAGCACTTAGCGAAGGATTATCCAGGATTTTGAGGTCGTACCGGATCGCAGGCGACATCAGCCGCTCCGACAGCCCGATGGTCACTTCCACGGGGTACCTTCTCGATAATGCATCCCCGCTATTGTTCCCTAGATTTCCGGTATTAGGCAGTACACCTGCCAGCGAAACCATTTGGGTATACCCCGCTTTAACATCGAGCTGCGCGCCGTAAGGATCGCCCGCCCAGATGATTCGGCTGCCCGGTTTGATATTGAATTTCTTATTGATGACATTCTGCAAAGTAAAATTATACTCGCCCTTTTCGATCTCGTACGTTCCCGCCATCGTGAAATCGCCCTGAGTGTCGATGTTCAGGTTGAGACGCCCGCTTCCGTTCCCGCGCAGCACGTCGCCGGTTTGTCGGTCGAAGATAATTTCGCAGGTTGCGTCAGGGGTAAGGTTGAAATTGAAATCCATTTTGATCCCGCCGGCAATCTGACTCCTGGCGATGGAGTCGGCAGCGGGAGCGCCGGTCGTGCTGTCGGCGGGCACCATTTTACTCACAAACTGAATATAATCCTGCGTCACCACCTCGGTAGCCCCATCCAGTGGAATATGAATACGGGTGCCTTTGTTACTGGTCACATTGGCTTCGATATTCAGCTTGTCGATCGGCCCGTACACCGCCACCGGGCCGGTTACGTAGGCTGTTCCGTAGAACATATCGTTGTCTTTCGCAGTGGTATTCAAAATTTTGAAATTGCGAAGGTCTGCATTGAAACCGAGGGAGAAATACTTGAAACCGTCATGAAAAACCCCGCCACGCAATGTAGCCGTATTGCCGTCGGAATCGGTAACGAGAATGTTGTTACCGGTGATCTCGCTTTCAGTAAAGTTGATTTTATCACTGAATGTAAAGACCGATTGCAGGTAATCGAACTTCATCCGGCCCTTGTCCACGGTAAGCGAGCCTTCCAAAACAGGGGCGTCGACCACACCCCTGATCGATACCACGCCCTGCGCCGTGCCACTGATGTCGGATACCAGCCCTTCGGCGAAAGGTTCAAGCGCTTTGAAATCCGCCTGATTGAAAATGGCTTTCAGGTTCAGCGTATTTGTTTCAAGTTTCGGGCGGTATGACCCCACCAGGCTGAAAACCCGCCGCGCGTTCTTGCTCAACTGGGCGTCGATCTGCAATTCGCTGGTGGTCTGGTCCCAATCGCCGGTACCGAGCAGGTTCCCGAACTCGTACTGGCCATACCCAAGGCCTTCGATCGCAAAATTCGCGTCCAGAATGACGCTGTTGTAAATGTCTTTCACTTTCGCCGAACCGTCCATGATCCCCGACAACTTAGTATTGAACACGGGATTCAAACTGGCTAGTTTGAAGTTTTTAATATCCAGCAAAAGGCTCTTTTCAGGATCTTCGGAGGCTGTTCCGCTAAGGAAAATGCGCTGCTTGCCACTCACCAAGCCGAGATTCGACATCGTAATGTCGTCGCCCACAATCGAAATCAGGCTCTCCGAAGGCACATTCCACTCTTCATCCAGCAGATTGAGTTTTGAATTTTTGAAACCAATATCCAGGCCGGCCGGCAGAAACCGTATCTCACCGGCCAGATTGGCCCGGTTGGTACTTTTGACCTGATGAACCGCACCATTGAAGTCGATATGGTCCACGTCCCAGGTGCCTTCCAGCTCCATTTTTTCGGTAGGCACCATCTTGCTGATCTGCTGCTTGTCGGAAGTCACGAGAATGGAAGCGAGTACCTCGGCGCTGTTGACGAATTTCGAGGTGGTAATATCCACTTCTGCATTCATGAAGTGGTTTTTACCATAACTTACCGTATCCGACACTGCATTGAAGGTCAGTACGGCCGTGTTATCCATTTTAAAAATTCCTTCCGCCTTTGCCCCGCGTGAAATGTAAATATCCGGGCTGAGGAAAGCCAGAAACTTCGACAGGTTGTGTGTCTGGACCGAATAGTCGATATCATATCTTCGCGACAGCATCTTCAACGGCTTCCGGGCGTAGTACTCGTTCCGGCTGGCCTCGTTTTCAAAGAAGTACAACTTATATTCTTCCAAAACCTGGCTCACATCCGTCCAGGCCTGCGTCGGAAGAAAGTTGCCTTCCACCTTCGCTGTTAGAAACTCGCTGTCGAGCTGAAGGCGGCGCTTGCCAAGGTGATTCCTGGAAGACAGCACGAGCGTGTCCACGACGAGGTTACGCTCTTTATTGGTCATCACGAGGTAAGTATTGAGCAATTTGGCATTACCTACGAGTTCATCCACTGTGTTACCCGTCACATTCACATTCAATTGCGTGCGGAGGGTAATCGGATCTTCACTAAGACCCAGTTCCTTCAAATTGGCTCTTTCAATGAGCCCTCTGACGTCGAATAAGTTTTGCTGTTTCGAAAGGTCGAATTCGCCGTCGAGGTTTACGATCAGGTTACTGTCTCGGGCACTTACCAGTCCGTTGAAATACTGGTTTTGCAGATTGCCCCTTAGCCGGATATTTTTATAATCATAATTTCGGAAACCTACCCGGTGCACGATCGCATTCATGTCTGCGGAAGCCACCGAAAGTTCCAATCCTTTCCCATAGACCTTCCCTTCAAAATCCAGCTCCTGCCAGTTATCCTCGTCTTCCAGCAAAGTACCCAGATTGAAAGCCGCTGTTTTCACCTCACCGGAAAAGGTCGTTGTTTTAGCATCGGCAATATGGAACACAAGGTCGCCCGACAACTCGCCCAGCTCCGACGAAGCCGACGCATTCACGGCAAAATCTTTGAGTGTTCCTTTAAATGTGCCATCCAGCAGCGTGTAGCCAAATTTTTGCAGATCGGGATGCATGTCCCATTCCGGGTAATATTGAACCAGGTCGACGGGATCGATTTTGGAGACCGACAGCCGGATATCCATCAGCACGCCTTCGATTGTGGGAAGCCCTTTGAAACCGATATCGCCGATGAGCCTGCTGTTCTTGCCAAAATGCAAATCAGTATTGGAAAGCACAAAATCATCGACCTTCCCATTGAAATCGCCCGATATCAGCCAGGTTTCGTTCAAACCATCGATATAGCTCGAAAACAGTCCGAGATCCCGCGAATCCACGCGGCTGCCGACCAGGTGCCCTTTCATGCGGATCTTATGGTTGAAATCGCCCAATTCGCCCGACCGGTTGTAATAGAATATCACCTCGTCTTTCAAATGCGAATTGCCGATATGCGCATCGAGCTCTTTCAACTCCATTTTCTTCTGGCAGAAAAGGAATTTGGTATCGAGGTCGTGCATTTCCAGGCCGGTCTGCTTATCGACCGTTTTCAGGTTTTTGGCACGAAAAGCAATGGTATCTCCCTGAACAAGAAAATCGCTGAGCTCCCCGTAAAGGTGTTTGAGGCTGAAATGCGAGTAGTCAAATACCCGTGAACCACGATCGCGGGGCTGGCGGGGGTCGTCATAACCGAATGTACCATCGATCACCTTGGCTTTGCCGATAATGAAAGGGGTATTATTCTCGGGCGCGTTCGGGGGCCGGGGCACTGCCGGGGCGGTGAGCTCATTAATCCGTTCAATGAACCCGTCAATATTAAGATCGCCCGATTTCGGCACGATTACCAGGTGTACATTAGGCCGGTATACATTGACTTCATCGAGAAATATCTCCTTCGCTGAATCGCGGATAATGTTGTTGACATTCAGATTGACATCCAGCCGGCCAACGTCGATCATGTCCGCGCCCGAGGAATCCTTTACAGAAACCCCTTCAAGCGAAACCACGTCGAACCACTTTATATTGACCCTTTCAATGGAGATGGGGTACCCAAGCTTAGTGGAGATTTCGGCCGTAACGTGCCGCACCGCCCAGGTTTGCACCGAAGGTAGCTGTAATGCGGTGGTAGCAATTCCAAGCGCGAGCAGCACGAAGATGATAACCACGATCAGACCATTACCAAGCGCCTTCAGGAATTTTAACATATATAGCTTCGCAGCGGGATACTGCTTATCTTATTGTTAATGCTTAATTTTGCGAATATTTTCCACAATATGAATATCCTCGCCATTGAATCGTCGTGTGACGAAACCTCCGCAGCTGTTATAACAAACGGGAATATCCGCTCCAATGTTGTTGCTACGCAACTCATCCACACCCAGTACGGCGGCGTCGTCCCGGAGCTGGCTTCGAGAGCGCATCAGCAACACATTCTGCCGGTGGTGGACAAAGCATTGAATGATGCAAAAATAGCAAAAAAAGACCTGGATGCCATTGCTTTTACCAAGGGACCGGGTTTGCTGGGGGCTTTGCTGGTAGGGACTTCGTTCGCGAAGTCGATGGCGCTCGGGTTGGATATTCCGTTGATCGAGATCAATCACATGCAGGCGCACGTGCTGGCACACTTCATCGACGCGCCCAAACCCGCATTCCCGTTCCTGTGCCTTACGGTGAGCGGCGGGCATACGCAAATCGTGAAAGTTACCGGCCCGCTCGACATGGAAATCATCGGTGAAACGCGCGATGACGCCGTAGGAGAGGCATTTGATAAAACGGCCAAGCTGCTCGACCTCCCCTATCCAGGCGGCCCGCTGATCGACAAATATGCCGCACAGGGGAATCCGCAAGCCTTTCCATTCCCGCTTCCGGAGATACCCGGGCTGGACTTTTCGTTCAGCGGGGTCAAAACTTCGTTTCTGTATTTCCTGCAAAAACAGGTTCGCCAGAATCCGAAATTTATCCAGGAAAATATCGCCGACATTTGCGCCAGCATACAGTTTACATTGATTGATATTCTCCTAAAAAAACTAAAAAAGGCATCCCGTGAAACGGGCATTAAGGAAATTGCCATCGCCGGCGGCGTCTCCGCTAACTCAGGTTTGCGCAAATCCTTGCAGGAACTCGGCGACCAGCTGGGCTGGAATGTGTATATTCCTGCTTTCGAATACTGTACCGATAATGCAGCCATGATCGCGATCGCGGCGCATTACAAGTTCGAAGCGGGTGATTTTTGCGACCAAATGGTCAGCCCGCTTGCGAGGATGGAGTTTTGAAGTAGTGTACATCTGACCAGGATTGTATGAAACATTTTTGCCCGGGCATTCTTTTTCTTGCAATCCTGTCGGCCGCGACTAATCCGCTTTTTGCACAGACAGCGCGTACGCTCCGCAGCGACCTAACGATCGCGCCGTTCTTCCGGATCGACAGCACCGACATCCAGACCAGGATCGCCTACGACGCTTCCGACAAGTCGTTTTACACCATTGCCTGGAACGGCGACCTGTTTCACATTACCACCAACGCCCAGGGCGATCATTCCATCAAAAGGCTTGCCTCTGCGCAGGATCACAGCATTAACTACCTGCAAGGGCTTGCATTACATGAAGGCAGCGTTTACCTGGCCGGGAACGTAGTCATTACGCGGGGCGTTTCAGGCTATGGGAAGGCTGTGAAGGCCCAGCTGGCCGGAGGCAAACTAGTTTGGACCGAGATCTTCAAAACCGCCGAACACGCCTCTTCCAAAACGCTTTTCGACCACGCTTTCAGCGCCATCTGCTTTTCGCCCGACGGCAAGGACATTTACATCGCCAGCGGCTCCCGCACCGACCACGGCGAAGTGAAAGACAATGAAGGCCGCTACCCTGGCCTCCGCGAAGTGCCTTTGACAGCCTGTATTTTCAAAATACCCGCTAATACCGAGCACCTCCAACTGCCCAACGACTCCGCCGCACTTGCGCCTTACGTTCACGCGCGCGGGGTGCGGAATGCTTTTAGCCTCGCGTTTGCGGCGAACGGCGACCTGTTCAGCGTCGAAAACTCCGGCGACCGCGACGATCCCGAGGAAATGAACTGGATCAGGCCCGGCGGGCATTATGGTTTTCCGTGGGAAATGGGCGGTAACGATACGCCTATGCAATTTGCCGGGTACAAGCCGGCAGACGACAAGCTGATCAACCGCTATTATACGGCCTACCAGATCGGGGCGTTTCATGACGATCCGCAATATCCTCCCAAACCGCAAAACCTGACTTTCCACAAACCGATCCGGAACGCCGGCCCGGACGCCGACATGTACCGCGACCCGGCCACCGGAAAAGTGATGGACGCGAGCGAGATTGGCAAAACCATCAGTACATTCACTGCCCACAGATCGCCGTTAGGGTTGGTTTTTGACATAAAATCAGCCTTTGCAGGCGAATACAAGGGCAAAGGGTTTGTGCTGAATTTCCAGGAAGGCTCCGCCACTTACGGACCAATGCAGGATCCCGGGCAGGATTTGCTCATGCTCGATTTGAAGAAAAATGCTGCCGGCGATGATTATACATTGAATGCATTCCGCATTGCAGTTGATTTTTTTCAGCCTACGGATGCTGTGATCGTCGATAATAAATTATACGTACTCGAAGGCCAGGGCCAGATTTGGGAAATCACTTTTCCAAAAGAAGTGGTCACGGCGGTGGAACCGGCACGTGATGCATTCACTGTATACCCGAATCCTATCCGCGGCAGCATGCAAATCCAGGGGCCACCGATCCGGCAAAATGCCAAAATGACCGTTACCGATATGACCGGCCGCACGCTGATTCGCGAAAAGCGACAGATGAGCGGGAAAACTGAACTGGATGTTTCCAAACTTCCGGCAGGCACTTACGTGCTTCAAGTTGAGTCGCAACAACAGCAGGTTACCACCCGATTTGTCGTCAACCCGTGAAAGCATTCATCCTATCCGCACTCATCATCGTTTCTGCGATCTGCCTGTCATGCAGCGAATCCACTCAGCCCACTCCTCCGGCAACCGGAGGTAATGAGCCGCCTGAACTAACCGGTTTTTCTCCGCTTTCAGGTAAAAAAAGCACTCTTATTAAAATCCAGGGCAGGCATTTTGGCATTGATAAGGCGAAAGTTTCGCTGCAAATCAATGGTTTGAAAGCTGCTATCAACACTGTTACTGATACTGAAATATCGGCGGTGGTACCGGATAAATGCGGTTTAGGGAAGCTGGTGCTGGCAGTGAATGGTAAAGAAGTCACTTCTGCGGCGGCATTTCGCTACCTTTATACGGCCACCACGAGCTATTTCTCGGGCAGCGGAGCCGGTGGCTACGAGGATGGGGCGCCTCAAAAATCCAAATTCGGCACATTGTACAACATTGCAACGGACAGCAAAGGTGTTATGTTCGCCGCAGACCTCGGTAATTGCATGGTCAGGCGCATCGAAACCGACGGGAGCGTTTCAACCGTCGCAGGCGCTGCGGGCGGAGGCTTCAAGGACGGCAAGGGCAACCAGGGGCTAATGAAGTTTCCGATCGGCGTCGAACTTGCTCCCGACGGATCGATATTCGTTGCGGATCAAGAGAACCACGCCATCCGCCAACTGTTCGCCGACGGCACACTCAAGACCGTGGCCGGCAAGCCCAATCGCCCGGGATCGGCGGATGGAGGACTGGCATCGGCCCAATTCAAGAGGCCTTATGGTGTAAAACTGGATAAGGCAGGGATACTCTGGATTTGTGATACCGAGAATGGCCTTATCCGGAAACTCGCAAACAGCCAGGTGACTACTTTCGCCGGCAGCACACCCGGATATGCTAATGGGAAACTCAGGGACGCAAAGTTTTATATGCCTTCCTACTTGAATTTCGACGAAAACGGTAACATTTTCGTCGCCGACAAACACAACCATTGCATTCGCAAGATCACTAAGGATGGCATGGTGACGACATTTTCCGGAACACCTACCCAAGCCGGCCATCGTGACGGCGAAGCAGGGCAGGCAATGTTCGACCAGCCCTGCAATATCCAGATCGACGCGCTGGGTAACCTTTATGTAAACGACCTGTGGAACCACTGCATTCGCCTCGTGTACCCGGACGGGTACGTGACAACACTCGCGGGCAAAGGCGGTACCGAAGGATACAAAGAAGGAATCGGTGAAAATGCACTTTTTAAACATCCTCAGGGATGTACTTTGGACAAAGACGGAAATCTTTTTGTTACAGATTCAGCAAATCAACGTATACGTAAGCTGACCATCGAATAATCATGGCCATGACATTGTCAGAAATTTGGGTCTATCCCGTAAAATCCCTCGGCGGGATCAGGCTCACCAAAGCATTAACAGAAGAAAGAGGGCTGCAATATGATCGTCGCTGGATGATCATCGACGAAGAAAACGTGTTCATTACCCAGCGTGCGCATCTAAAAATGGCGCTGATAGACGTCGCATTGCTCGATGACGGATTGAAAATATTCCTGCGTGCCGATCCGGCAGATTTTGTTCTCGTTCCCTACGAACCAGTAACCGCATTGCCCGTCACGGTGCAAGTATGGGACGACGCCACGGAAGCACTCACCGTTTCCGACGAAGCCGACTCCTGGCTCAGCCGCCAGCTTGATATGAAACTTCGGCTGGTAGCAATGCCGGATTCTACCGAGAGAAAGGCGGACCCACGCTATGCGCGGCACAACGAGAACGTAAGTTTTGCCGATGGCTTTCCCTACCTGGTCATTTCACAGGCTTCCCTCGATGATCTGAACGGCCGGCTCGCAGAACCGATCGAAATGCGGCGTTTCCGCCCTAATTTCGTGATCAGCGGCACCGAGCCATTTGCCGAGGACCAATGGAAGCACATAGCCATTGGCAACCTGCGTTTCGAAGTGGTTAAGCCTTGCGCGCGCTGCGTGCTCACGACCATTAACCCGGAAACAGCAGAAAAGGGCGCGGAACCGCTCAAAACCCTTGCAACTTACCGGCGCAATGGTAACAAGATATTGTTTGGACAGAATGTGACGGTGCGGGATTTTGGAGAATTGAAAGTAGGCGACCGGATCACGGTCCTGGAATAGCAAAAGAGCTCCGAAGAAACGGAGCTCTTTTGCATTATAAAGAATTAAACTCTTCAAAACCACCAGGCAGCCTATTGCTTATAGCTTACAGCCTATTGGCTAAAAAACCTCCATCAAGACTGAGCTTCTGTTTCGCTCGCTCCGGTTGTCTGGAACGGGCTTTTCATAATCCCTCTTTCCGAGTTGCGGATAAAATTGATGATTTCGTCACGTTCGTCCGAAGGCGCCATTTCCAGCTCAATCTTTTGAAGCGCTTCCGCATTGTTGAGGCCCTTCATATACACGTAACGGTAGATATTCTGGATCTCGATGATTTGCTCATTGGTGTAGCCTCTTCTACGCAAGCCGACGGAGTTGATACCCACATAGGAAATAGGCTCGCGTGCGGCTTTGGTAAACGGAGGCACGTCCTTCCGTACCAGCGAAGCACCCGATACGAATGCGTGAATACCGATTTTGACAAACTGATGCACCGCGCTCAATGCACTCACAATAGCCCAGTCGCCTACATGGACGTGCCCGGCCATTTGCACATTATTACCGATGATGACATTGTTCCCCACCCGACAGTCGTGTGCCACGTGTGCATAAGCCATGATCAGGCAGTCGGAACCTACCACCGTTTTCCAGTGCTCTTCGGTACCACGGCTGATTGTCGCATACTCGCGGATCGTCGTATTGTCGCCGATCACCGTCAGCGTGTATTCATTGTTGTATTTCAAATCCTGCGGCGTTGCGGAAACAACGGCACCAGGATAGATCTTACAGTTTTTACCAATACGCGCACCGGAGTTGATTACAGCGTGTGACCCTATCCAAGATCCTTCCCCGATTTCGACATCGGAATGGATCATTGCAAAGGGTTCAATCTCTACATTCTGAGCAATCTTAGCGTCAGGATGGATATATGCTAATGATTGAGTCATTTTTTCTTTACCAGGCTTGCTATCATATCCGCTTCACACACCAGCTGTCCGGCTACGTATCCCCGACCGCTCATTTTGACAATCCCTCTCTTCATCGGCGAAGTGAATTCACATTTAAAAATAACTGTATCCCCCGGAAAAACATTACGGCGGAAACGGCATGCATCGATTCCGATGAGATACGGCCAGTAGTTGTCTGGATCGGGAACACTGGAAAGCACCAGAATTCCTCCCGTTTGCGCCATTGCTTCCAGTTGCAGGACGCCAGGCATTACCGGGTTACCCGGAAAGTGCCCGAGAAAAAATTGTTCGTTGATCGTCACGTTCTTCACCCCTACCACGCTGTTTTCGTCCAGCGCGATGATCTTGTCGATCATCTGGAACGGATAGCGGTGCGCCAGCAACTGACCTATCTGGTTAATATCGAATACGGGAGCCTTGTTCGGATCGTATTGCGGAATGTCTCCTTTTCCGGATTTGATCAGCTTCTTGATTTTTTTCGCCAAAGCCACATTCGCCGCGTGGCCCGGGCGCGCTGCGAGGATCTGCGCCTTAATCGGCCGGCCTACCAGTGCGAGGTCACCAATGAGATCGAGCAGCTTGTGGCGCGCCATTTCATTGGAATAATGCAGGTCCACATTGTTGAGGATACCCTTGGATTTGTCGACACTCACTTTCGGTTTATTCAAAAGCTGCGACAGGTGATCCAGTTCACCATCTTTCACCTCGCGGTCTACGATCACGATCGCATTCGTCAGGTCACCGCCTTTGATCAAGTTCTGCTTGTAAAGTGCTTCCAGCTCGTGCAGGAACACGAATGTACGGCACGATGCGATATCGTCCTTGAACAACGTGATATCGTTCAGCGAAGCGTGCTGGCTGCTGATGACGGTAGAATTGTAATCCACCATCACCGTAAGGCGATAATCCGAAAGCGGCAGTGCCACCAGTTCGGTATCCTTATCCTTATTCTTATAATGTACGTATTCCGGAACTTCGAAATAATTGCGGTAGGCGTTTTGCTCTTCGATACCTGCATCCAGCAATGCATCTACAAATTTGATGGAGCTGCCGTCCATGATCGGCGGCTCAGGGCCATCGAGCTGGATCAGCACGTTATCGATTTGCAGACCTACCAGCGCGGCAAGTGTGTGTTCAACCGTATGGATTCTCGCGCCGTTCTGCTCGATGGTAGTACCACGGGAAAGATCCACTACATTATCGACATCTGCATCAACAATGGGCTGGTCGGGTAAGTCAACACGTTGAAACTTGTACCCGTGGTTGGCTGGTGCCGGCACGAATGTCATCGTAGCGACAACACCGGTATGTAAACCCACTCCAGTTACGGATACAGACTTAGAAATGGTTTGTTGTTTTTCGTTCATTATATCTATTTCCTTTTCTAAATAAGGTGCGTCTGGGATGTCGTTACTACTGAAAATCAGACGTTTCCTGCTTGCGTTCCAGGTCTTTCAGTCGTTCCTCCAGTTCAGGCAGCCTTCGCACCAAAGCCATGGACCGTAAATGTTCGTTCAGGTCCCTGGCGGGGGAGCCCGATAGCGACAGGCCTTCCTTTTTAATGGATTTGCCAAGCCCGCTCTGAGCCCCGATCTTAGTATTGTTTGCTACCGTAATATGCCCAACCAAACCAACCTGACCGGCAATCACACATTGATCACCCACAGTGGTAGAACCGGACACTCCCGACTGGGCCGCAATTACGGTATTTTTTCCAATCTCTACATTATGTGCGATCTGAACCAGGTTATCTATTTTCGCTCCCTGGCGGATAATGGTCGAGCCCATCGTCGCACAGTCGATCGTCGCATTGGCGCCGATACTTACATTATCCTCGATGACCACGTTTCCGAGCTGCGGGATCGTCTTATAGCTGCCATCGGCCTGCGGCGCGAAGCCGAAACCGTCGCTACCGATCACCGTGTTCGCAAAAATCGTCACATTCTTGCCGATCACCGTGTTATCATAGATTTTCACACCAGGATGGATCACCGAATAATCGCCTACCTCGACCCCGTCGCCCAACCATGCCTGCGGGTAAATCTTCACCTCTTTTCCAATCACGCAATTTTTCCCGATATAGGAAAACGCGCCGCGGTAGCAGTTATCCCCTGTCTGGCTATTCTCTCCGATGAAACTCGGCTGCTCTACCCCGGACTTGATGGCGGCGAGGCGTTTCTGGTATTCTTCCAACAGGATTGTGAAGGCGGTATAGGCATTTTCGACGTAGATCAACGTCGCTGCAATATCTTTTTTGGGAGTAAAATCTTTATTGACAATTACTGCCGAAGACTGTGTGGAGTAGATATAATGCTCATATTTGCTGTTAGCCAGAAAAGATATACAACCCGGCAGGCCCTCTTCAATTTTTGCAGCCGAACTAATTGTAATCTGATCATTTCCAACAACAGTTCCATTCAGCATCTGAGCAATCTCGCTGACAGTAAATTTCATATTTTATCGGCTAATTTCGGGTAATGGTATTCGAGTACGTTGTAAAAATTATTAATTCTACCTTCTTTTTAGGGTCCTGATTAACCACGCAAAGATACATTTTTACCCCAACATACATAGTACTTACGTACAATCTTAGTGAGGGCTTCAATGGTCGGAATGTCGGATGCGTCGGCAATATCCAGCAAATTCCCCTTTTTCATTTTAACGCGGATCGGGTCCTGTTCTTTCGCATAGGCCCAATTGGTGGTCTCGCCGCTGATCAGGAAATATTTCATATCCGTTTCGGAAATTCCCCGGGCTGCCAGACGCTCACGAAGCGGCGCCAGTACCTCTTCTCCCGGCGGTTCATTGAAAAAGCTGATTTTGAACAGGTTCCTATCCAGAAGCATTTGGCACAACGTCGATAAAACGGGATCCGGATGCGTTTTCCATCCTTTTACAGATGCCCATACGTCGTTATCGTCCAATCCGTTGAATGCAGCCAGCAAATCGGGCTCATTATCGAAATCAGCAAGGGTAAAACGGTTATAAAGGAAGCGTGCAAAATCGGGCGTGGCGAAAAGCTGCTCTCCTGCGGCCGCCAGTTCACGGGCGCGGTGCAGGATCTGCGTGAGCATCGCCTGTGCACTCAGGAGCGTCTTGTGCAGGTACACCTGCCAGTACATGAGCCTGCGTGCATGCAGGAAGTTTTCAATACTCAAAAGCCCCTTCTCTTCCACCACCAATTGATCATGGCTGATATCCAGCATTTTGATCAAGCGATCGGCACCAATAGAGCCTTCGATGACTCCTGTGTAGAAACTATCCCGGTTCAGGTAATCCATTCGGTCCATATCCAGCTGACTGGAAATCATCTGGTGATAAAATTTGCGCGGGTACTTTCCTTCGAACATCTGGATCGCGATATCGAGCCGGCCATTCAGCTGACGATTGAGGTCCTTCATCATCACCAGCGTAATCGCCTCATGCGGAACACCGGGGAGCACCACACTCTCCAGCACATGGGAAAATGGCCCGTGGCCCAGATCATGCAACAGGATCGCCGCCTGTGCCCCTTCCGACTCGGGCTCCCAGATCATATGACCCTTTTCCTGCAAAGTCCGCAACGCCTGGCTCATGAGGTGCATAGCGCCGAGCGCATGATGAAAACGTGTGTGCAGAGCGCCGGGATAAACGATGTCGGCCAGGCCGAGCTGCCTTATCCTCCTGAGCCGCTGAAAGTAAGGATGATCGACCAGATCATAGAGCAGATCCGACGCGATCGAAATGAATCCGTAGACCGGATCGTTAATGATTTTCCTTTTATTCAAAATCGATTTTTTGGCAAAAGTAATAAACAACCAACGGACAAAAGAAGCTAATCTTGTTGCTTTCATTTGGAGAATTGAACCGATTCGCTAATTTTGCACTCCAAACGAAGGTTTGGAAAAGGGCCTATAGCTCATTCGGTTAGAGCAACTGACTCATAATCAGTAGGTGCTTGGTTCGATTCCAAGTGGGCCCACTCTGAAAATCAAGGACTTAGATACAAAATCTAAGTCCTTTTTCTTTTTGTTGCAATAAAAGTTGCAATAGTCTTTATGGAGGCAATGAGCTTGCACAACGCCGAACAAAAACTTTCCTGAGCGTCTGTTTTATGCAGCTGATTTCTCTTCTTAAAGCCGTCAGCGACCACTTACGATATGAGACTGCAAAGTGGCACATAAAGATGGATCAGCAAATCAGCCAAACATTAGCGTCGCAAGTTTGAATCTTGTCATCTAAAATTGAAAATAGCCACTTGCGACACATAGTTGTAAGTGGCTTTTTCACTACGTGATACATTATTTAGCAGATTCATTGAGTCTTTCCGAGTAATGATCTTCCACTTCTTTGTTTGACGTTTCGAAACTTACAAATAGAATTATTTGGCCGATAATGTCAAGTTAATGAGTTTGGTAGTGTTCTTCAAAGTTGATAATCTACGAATCCATACGTTTAACAAACAGCTCAGTACGGCGTTTAAGCAACTAATTGATACATATTGATACGCCTAATCTATACTTGAGGAGTTCATTTGGATCAGTAAGCTTGGAATTGTTATCAAAACGCGTATTAAATAGAGCCTCTAAGTCAATACTTCGGCTAAGCCGTAAGTTCAATCCAAACGCGCCGGATAAGGCAACGTTTTGAGAATTGACGGTCGTGTGCATACCATCGG
>DATMSL010000829.1:0-18304 GCA_035565435.1 Dyadobacter sp.
GCAGTAGAGTATCCAACCCATTTCCTCGTCTTTCTTCTCGAAATGCAACTCCAGATGAAACCCTTGAAGCAATACCTCATTATTTCTTCCCTACTGGCTGCTCCGCTGCTTGCAACAGCCCAGCAGGCGAACGTCAACCTCGATTGGGCCCCGCAGAAAAATACCGAGCAGCTGGTACCGTATGGCGGTAATGTCATTTCCCCGGAAGTCAGGGATGACCATACCGTAACATTCCGGCTCAAAGCACCATATGCGAAGAAGGTCGAACTGACGGGCGGGCCGATTCTCCTGGCCTTGAAAAGCAAAGCCAATATCCCTTTCACAAAAGACAGCGAGGGGCTGTGGACGCTTACAGTGGGCCCGGTAACCCCGAATATCTACGTGTACCGCTTCCTGATCGACGGCGTGGCGGTGGCCGACCCTAACAATACGCTTACGGGCACTTCGAACCAGCCCGGGTACAGCAACCTCGTCGTGCACGGGAGCGGGCCCGCCTATTACGATGCGCGCCCGGTGCCGCACGGCAGCATTACCAGGCATATTTATCATTCCGACATCCTGAATGGCGAGCGGGAAATGTTTGTGTATACGCCGCCTGGCTATGATCCTAAGAAAAAATACCCGGTGCTGTACCTGTTGGGTGGCAGCGGCGAGCTGGCTTCCGGCTGGATGCTCGACGGACGGGCCAATCTGATTACGGATAACCTGCTGGCGGAGAAGAAAATCGTGCCGATGATCATCGCCATGCCCAACAACCAGGTCATTCACCGCAACGATCCCAAGCATCTCGAAAAAACCTACAAGGTGTTTGAAGAAGAGCTGCGCAAACAGATTGTGCCGTTCGTAGATACCCATTACAGTACTGTGAAAGACCGGAAAGGCCGTGCTATTTCCGGACTTTCGATGGGCGGTCGGCATACCGAAGCCGTGGGTTTCAACGCGATCGACTTGTTCAGTTCTTTCGGGATATTGAGCGCGGGCGATCTGGAACCCGAGCAGCTGAATCCCGCATTTTTCAGCGATCCTAAAATCAAGGATAAGGTGGATTACCTGCTGGTGGGCCTCGGCAGCGGAGAGTTGGATTTTGTAGGGAAAAGGTCAGCAGCTACGCATGCTGCTTTGGATAAAATCGGTGTCAAACACGACTATTTCATCGGCGGCGAAGGCGCGCACGACTGGGGCACCTGGCGATTGCTCCTGCACGAAAAGTTGCTTCCGGGGCTATTTCGGAAAGGAATGAGTGAATAGTTAGGTGTGGTCAGGTGTAGTCAAGAGTGGTCAGGTGTAGTCACGAATGGCCAGGTGGAGTCACGAATGGCCAGGTGGAGTCAGGAGTGGTCAGGCGTAGTCAAGAGTAGTCATTTGTAGTTATGAGTGGTCATTAGTAGCAACAATTAAAAACAATACCTGACAACACCTGACAACACCTGACTATAAATGCCCCTCCAATCCATTCAGTCATCGCTCCGGCGACCCGGTCACTCATTCAATCATTCAATCATTAAAATATGAGCTATTTCAATATCGACGCCACACAGGCGCAAACTTTCGATGCGATTGTCGTGGGAACCGGGATCAGCGGCGGCTGGGCGGCGAAAGAATTAACCGAAAAAGGACTAAAAACCCTCGTGCTCGAACGCGGGCGCGACGTGAAGCATATTGTAGACTACCCCACCACGAATATGATGCCCTGGGAGTTCGAGCACCGCGGGTTGCCGCCATTGGCAGTCCGGGAGGCCAGTCCGATGGCCAGCAAGCATTACATTTTTCGGGAAGATGCCATGCATTTCGTGGTGAAGGATTATGAACACCCGTATGTGCAGGACCAGCCGTTCAGCTGGATGCGGGGCTACCAGGTAGGCGGCCGCTCGCTGCTGTGGGCCCGCCAAACGCAGCGGTGGTCGGACTATGACTTCGAAGGCCCCGCGCGCGACGGCTTTGCGACCGACTGGCCGATCCGTTACAAGGATATTGCGCCGTGGTATAGCTATGTGGAGAAGTTTGCGGGTATTTCGGGCAACAAGGATGGCCTGCCGCAACTTCCTGACGGCGAGTTTCTGCCGCCGCACGAAATGAGCTGCGTGGAAAAGCATTTCAGCGACCAGACCGCGAAAAATTACAAAGGTACACGGCCTGTGATCATCGGCCGCGCAGCACACATTACCGATCCGCAACCGATCCACACTCAGCAAGGCCGCGCCAAATGCCAGCACCGCAATATGTGCCAGCGGGGTTGCCCGTTCGGCGGGTATTTCAGTACCAATGCGGCCACATTACCCTGGGCCGAGAAAACAGGCAATCTTACGTTAAGACCGCATTCGGTGGTGCATTCGGTGATTTATGACGAAAAGAAAAAACGCGCTACGGGGGTGCGCGTGGTGGATGCGCTGACAAAGGAAATGACCGAGTTTTATGCCAAAATCATTTTCGTCAATGCCTCAGCTATTAACTCAAACCTGATTTTACTTAACTCCAAATCCAGCCGATTTCCGAACGGACTGGGCAACGACAGCGGGATGCTGGGCAAATTCATCGGTTTCCATAACTATCGCGGCCGCGTAACAGCCGATTTCGACGGCTTCCACGACCGCACCACCGACGGACGCCGCCCGAATGGTGCCTACATCCCCCGTTTCCGCAACGTTTTCAAGCAGGAAACCGATTTCCTCCGCGGATATGCAGCCTCATTTTCAGCTTCCAAAGTCGGGAATGCGAATGAAGGCCTCGGCGAATCGCTGAAAGCCAGCCTGTTTGCTCCGGACGAGAGCGGCTGGTCGCTCGGTGCCCAAATGATGGGTGAGGTAGTTACCCGAGAATCCAACTTTGTGACGCTGCACGAGAGCCTGAAAGACGACTGGGGTATTCCTCAGCTGCGCATGAATGTGTCGTTTGACGACAACGACATGAAAATGGTCAAGGACTTTTATACCGAACTTAGCGAAATGCTCGATAAGGCCGGTTTCAAAAACATCAAAACCTCCGACACCCACCGTAACCCCGGCAGCGAAAACCACGAAATGGGCGGCGCCAGAATGGGTAAGGATGCAAAAACCTCGCTGCTCAACAAATGGAACCAGATGCACCACGTCCCCAATGTGTTCGTCACCGACGGCGCCTGCATGACGTCCACCGCCACACAGAATCCATCGCTTACCTACATGGCGCTCACCGCACGTGCAGCGGATTATGCCGTGACGGAAATGCGGAAAGGGAACATCTGATTCTAATTTTGACCGGGTCGCCGGAGCGATGATTGAATGGTCGAGAGTTGTCAAGTGTTGTCAAGTATGGTCAGATATGGTCAGGGGATTGTCATGTGTTGTCATGAGAAGTCACCCCGACAACACATGACCATTCATGACAACACCTAACAACGTTAGACAACACATGACCATATCTGACAACACCTGACAACGCTAGACGACACATGACCATATCTGACAACATCTGACAACGCTAGACAACACATGACCATATCTGACAACACCTGACAACTCTTGACGACACCTGACCATTAAGTCATCGCTCCAGCGACCCGGTCAATCATTAAAAGCCACCGTCACATAATACATTCCCCCAACCGACGGTCCGCCGAGGAAAGAGACATAGTGTTTGTTCAGCAAATTGCTCGCACCCACTTTGACCTGACTTTTGAGCGTAGGGAGGCGGTAGGTCACCTGCGCGTCGAGGCTGCTGTATGACGGCACGTTGCCGGTTACGAGGAACGTCTGCGAATAGTAGCCCGACTGCCATTTGTAAGAAACCGTGGCATCGAGACGATCGAGCAGATTGGTGCGGGAAAGAGAGCCGTTCCACATCCATTTCGGTGTGTTAAAGCCATCTTCGAGGCCGTCCTGGTTTTCGGCGTTTTTCAGTTTGGCGAATGTAGTATTAATCCCGAAAACCCATTTCTTTTCCAACTGGTAGTTCAGTCCCACGCTGAAACCATAATTATTGATGATCGAGCGTGAGTTGGTATACATGCGGTATTGCGCCTGACGGGCCTTGTCATACAGATCGTGCGGGATGGCGGCTGCATCGGTCGCTACCGGTACATTCATGTTGGTCTGTGCGATGAAATTGCTGTACCGGTTGAAATACAAATCCGCATTTACAAACAATGCCCGATCGAAGAAAAGCCCTTTGTAACCCGCTTCCCAGGTTTTGGTATGCTCGGGTTTCACGTAGGTGTAAGGGTTCTTTTTAAGTAAACCCTTATTCTTCTCAATCGCGGCGTCCTGCGTGAGGCCATTCTGATTGATATCATTCAAAACCGCCTGCTGGAAGCTGGTAACGGAATTGGCGAGCCATGCTTGCTCAAAAATGCCCTGCGACATCACCGGCAACCCTCCTACCCGTTTCACACCACCGCTGTTGACATTACTATATGCCTCGAAAATGCTCGGGAAGCGGTAACCCGTCTGAAACGAAACCCGGATATTGTGGTCGTGTACCGGGCTGTAAACGGCCGACAGGCGTGGATTAAATGTTGTTTTGAAATAGTCGCTCTTGTCGGCCCTCAAAATCATACCTAGGCGTAGTTTCCTCTGAAACAAATCCTTGTTCAAAGAAACAAACCCGCCTGTTTTGCCATAAGTAATGTTCTTACCATCCTTTCCGGGCTCGGGGTTCACGAAATAATTGCCATCGGGCACGATGATGTAGGTGCGGTGGTCGGCACCGAGGAGGATATCGAGCCCGTATTGGTCCTTCCAGGCTTTGAGGTACTTTTCGGTGAGGCTTACCTGTGATTCGGCGTGCACGAAATCCGCCTTCACGCGCAATGCGGCGCCTATATCCCAGTTATTGATGTCCTGCAACTTGCGCAGCTGTGCATTGAAGGTATCCGCGCCGGGCGTGTACCGGCCCGCATCCGCGGCAACTCGTGCCTGCCGCATGGCATCAGCGACCGCGGCCCCGCCGGTGACGGCGCTATTGAAGCCCTTGCTGAAATCGGCATACCATTCGTTGTCGGACTTGTAGCTGCGGTCCAAATTCTCGGCCATCGAGCGCAAGTTGTAAGAGCGGCCGGTATTCTCGGAATTAACATATAACCTGGCCTGCACCGAAACCGACTGGTATTGAATCCCGTGCTGCTGCACGAGGTAATTTTCGAGCCGGAACCGGTTGGCGCGCTGGTATACATTATCTAGCAGGCCAAAATGGTAGGTATAGGTCAGCATCGCGCCGGGCGCAACTTTGTAATAAAGACCCAGGTCGCCCTTGATATTCTGCAAATGATAATCTACTACCTCCGCTTCCTGGTAACCCGTGCGACTCACTACATAGCGCTTGCCGCCGAGTGTAATGGTCTTACGGTTGGAGCTTTCATTACCATATTTGTTCACCTGATCACTCGCCGGATTGTCCGCACCGAAAAGCTGCGTACTGCTGTTGGCATTGCCATTCAGCTCGGTCTGGTCGGAGGCGATCCAGTCGTAGCCCTTTGTGAAGGCTCCGTTGATTTTGAGTGCAAATTTAGGAGTAATGACTTTGGCAAAACGAAGCGTCGTTTCGGTAAACGGCCTGATCTTGCTATGGCTGTCGTTCAGGTGATTGACGGCCGTTTTCTGCTGGATCGACAGCCCCTCGGAATTGAATGGGTTTTTGGTAAAAAAATTGGCAAGGCCATTTACGGTGTTCATCCCATACAATGCGGAAGCAGCACCGGGCAGTATCTCAATGCTGGCAATATCCAGGTCCGTAGGCCCGAGGGCATTGCCAATCGCGCCGCCGATGTGCGGCGATTGTACGTCCATCCCGTCGGTCAGCTGCGCGAAACGCACGTTGGTCGTATTCGAAAACCCTCTCGCATTCAACACTTTGAAACCCATCGAAGGCGTAATCATATGTACACCCTGCACGTTCTCCAGCGCATCGAAAAACGACAACGCAGGCGATAGCGCCGTAGCCCTGGCACTTACTTTCTGCACGCTCACCGGCGACACGAGAATGCTCTCGAGCACCCGCGAGGCTGTCACCACCACTTCATCGAGCGAACGCGCATTGAGGGTATCAGACTGGGTTTGAGCCTGGCAAATGATTGGAAATGTAAAAATCAGCGTAGTAAATAGGTACTTCATGCAATGCGATACCAATCGTTATATCCAAGTGGAAATATCGCAAAGTAAACCATAAACTGTATTGGGCCCAATGTACCAGTACACTCATTTTTTGTAAAGTTGGATTGAGAAGCTCAAAAAACAGACCAGAAACCGCAAACCACAAGATATCGCCACGCAGCCCAATCGCGTAGCGATGCAACATTGGTAGCAATTTTCGATAATCGGATTGGCGAAATCCCGTCAGGGATGTAACGACACGACAAACGGCGCCCGTCCGCTACAATGCCCAAAAGTTACATGCCCAAGGGCATTAAAAGGATTTGTAGAGACGATGGCTACCGATATTACATGCTTAACAGCATTATAATGATTGAATGACCGACCAGGTCGCCGGAGCGATGAGTGAATAGTCATGTGTAGTCATTGGTGGTCAGGAATAGTCATTTCTTGTCTTTAAAAACAATACCTGACAACTCTTGACAATACCTGACTATCCTTGACAATACCAAACTATGCTTGACTATCCACTCATCGCTCCGGCGGCCCGGTCACTCATTCCACCTTCTCAAACTCGAAATTGCCCTTGATATGCTTATTCAAAAACGTCCCCTTCGAGCCGGAGGCTTTCATGGCCTGGTACACTTCCCAGGGAACGTTTTTGTAGTCATACACCATCCCCGAAACATATACGATGCGTAATGTCTGCTTCTCCTCGTTGTAGATCATCTGTGCAACGACTGTGGATGGCATAGCGGCATTTAGTTGAAATCATCCAGCTTTTCGCGGAGGTCGTCGATTGCCTTGGATGAGATGTTTGACTCCGTAAAAATAGATTTGACAGTGGCTTTACTTCCGTACAAGCCGGTATTAGCCCTGACGTCGACCGCGAGCATAGCACCGTTCACGGTCACGCCTGCGAAGAGTCCCTTGGCACGTGAATAGGAATACACTTCCGCTTCCAGTTTATAATCGGTCGTAGCGGAGGCATTTTTGCTGACCGGACCTGCCGCTACCGATACGTCACCGCCGAGCGTATAGTCGCCCTTTTCGATATTCATCAGCGTTTTATCGCTTTTAAATACCAATACCAGGTCCACCGCCTGCACGCCGATCTGGGCGCCTACGCTACCGCCTGTGATGGTTACAAACACGGGATCGCTCCACTCGCCGTCATCACGTTTCACCATCGCAAGGCCCTTGCCGTGCTTACCGCCGACGATTAATCCGCCATTGATCATCCTTGGAATAATGACAATGCCTTTGGAGGCTTCGATCAGCTGCGGCGGGATTTGTATGCCGTTGAAATCGCTGAGTACCGCTGTGGCGGCGTTGATTTTGTCTTCTTCTTTATTCTGCGCGAAAGAAGCGGCCGAAAACGCCAGTGCGAGCATAAGGATGGCCTGCGTTTTCATGGATTTCAGGTTGTTGAGAAACATAAATGGATGTAATTAATGGATATAAAAAAGTACGTCAAGGATCGTGCCTGCCGGCCCCTGAGGGCAGTATTCCGACAACAGAAACCTGTATCCGGGCGCAGACAAGCCTTTATCCGCAACTTTTAACGCAACAATGCGCCATTTCTGATCCGTTGGTATGATTTTGATGACAGAATTACCGGAAACAATGTCAATCTCAACCCTATTTACTATGGATGCCAAAGCAATCAGTCTGAGCGAAACCGACGTTAAACCCGTTGTGGATCTGTTGAATGACTACCTCGCCAACTACCATATCCATTACCAGAAACTGAGAGGCTGCCACTGGAACATCAAAGGACAAAACTTTTTTACCCTGCATGTGAAATTCGAAGAGTTGTACACCAACGCGCAGGAAACGATCGACGAGATCGCAGAACGTGTACTAACTCTGGGCAAGCCGCCGCACAGCCGCTTTGCGGATTATATTAACGAATCGGAAATCAAGGAAATCAATACCATCGGCATGAAGGATCTCGACATGGTGGACGCTGTGCTCGACGATTTCAGCAAGCTCATCAGCCTCGAACGCGAGCTGCTTTCCGCCACGGAAGAAGCCGGCGACGACGGCACCAACGATATGGTGAACCGTTTCATGCAGTTCAAAGAAAAGAACACCTGGATGCTGCGCTCGTTCGCCGGGAAGAAATAAATGAAACCTATGCACACCCTGGGCCGCGTTTCGGATAGAAGCGCGGCTTTTTTTATATATTCCTGAATAGTTTATTTGCATTGATTCCTATCAGATACAATCATGCGCACTATTCCTGAATTCAAGATCGGCCGAATTCCTCTTCTAGCTCCCATTCGCTTCGCCAGCGATCCTCTGCGTTTCTTACGCCAGGGGTTCGATGAATGTGGTGATACCTACAAAATCAGGTTGTTCAGAGAATTTATTATTACGCGTGATCCAGCTTTTTTCCGGCATGTGCTGCAACAGCATCACAAGAATTTCAAGAAAGGTAATTCGGTCAGAATACTCCGCCCGGTTCTGGGCAACGGTCTGGTGATCAGCGACGGGGATTTCTGGTTAAGACAAAGAAGGCTCGTGCAGCCTGCATTCCACCGCGAACGCCTGCTGGAACTGTTTCTCACCATGGGCGAACTAACTGCTGCATTTATCGAAGAGCTGGAACAATTCCGCGGTAAAGAGGCCGTCGATATCGATGCCAAAATGATGGGCATTACCTCCGACATTGCTCTGAAAACGCTGTTCGGAAATATGAATACCGAAGATAAGGATCAGATTTACAAACAGGTAAGCCGCACACAAACCTATCTGGTATCACGTACCCGCAAGCCTTACCGCGTGCCTTTGATGGCGATCAATGGAGAAGACCGGCGCTTTAAATCCGACCTGGCATACTTCAATAACCTGATTTACGACTTTATCCGGAAACGCCGCTTGTCCGGCGAGAAGCCCAACGACCTGCTCCAACTGCTGCTCGATAGCACCGACGAAGAAACCGGCGAGCAAATGAACGACGAACAAATCCGCGACGAGGCCATTACGATGTTTGCTGCCGGCCACGAAACCTCCGCGACAGGACTTAGCTGGCTGCTGTGGGAACTCTCGGCCCAGCCGGAGATTGTGGCGGGGATACGGAAGGAAAGCGCAATTTTCGAGACCGTGCCCGGCTTCGAACAGCTTGTCCAAATGCCTTATACCCGACAGGTTGTAGAGGAAGGGCTTCGCCTGTACCCGCCTGCATGGACCATGACGCGTGAGAGCACGGTCGATCAGGAAATCGAAGGTTACGGTATTCCAAAGGGAAGTTCCGTATTCATGTCGATCTTCGAGCTGCACCGCAATCCGAATCTCTGGGAAAATCCAACTGCATTCGATCCGGAGAACTTTCAGGCAGAAGCCGTCAAAAACCGGGCAAAATTCAACTACCTGCCTTTTGGCGCCGGGCCACGGATCTGTATCGGGCAGCAGTTTGCCCTAATGGAAATGCAGCTGGTACTGGCCGCACTGGTCAAACGCTTCGACTTTGTGCGCGAGCCGGGTTCCAGCGTAGGAATGCACCCGCAGATTGTTTTAAAATCGATCAACGGTATTAAATTGTACATCCGATAAGCCGACACTGAACGAATTTTATGCACGAATCCATTATTCTCTACCTTTCGCTGGTGGTAGTGATCATGTTCCTGGTCATGCTGGCGCAAAGGATCAAAATCGCTTACCCGATTGTGCTCGTTCTCGGCGGGCTTGTACTAAGCCTCATTACCGGCCTGCCATCGGTACAGATCGACCCCCAGCTGATTTTCCTGATTTTCTTGCCGCCGCTGCTCTACGAGGCAGCCTGGCAGACGTCCTGGAAAGATTTCTGGAAATGGCGGCGCGTGATCGGCTCGTTTGCATTCATTATTGTGATATTTACCTCGTGCGTGATCGCGTACGTATCGCAGGCGGTCATACCGGGGTTCACGCTTGCGCTAGGCTTTTTGCTCGGCGGCATCATTTCGCCGCCCGACGCAGTGGCTACCACTTCTATTTTGCAAAATGTAAAAGTACCCAAGCGCCTCATTACCATTGCCGAGGGCGAAAGTTTGTTGAACGACGCTTCTTCCCTGGTCGTTTTTCGGTTCGCGTTAGTAGCGGTTGCTTCGGGCAGGTTTGTCCTTACCGAAGCAATAGGCAGCTTTTTCCTGGTCATCGGTATGGGCTTTACGATCGGCCTGGGCATTGCGCTCATTTTCTACGCGATCCTCCGCTGGCTTCCCACTACACCAAGCATCGACACGATCCTGACATTCGTAGCGCCCTATGCCATGTATATCGCCGCTGAGGAGTTTCATTTTTCAGGCGTCATTGCCGTCGTCACCGGCGGGCTGTTTCTTTCCCGCAACCAGCACAGCATTCTGAGCCATTTGAGCCGTATTCAGGGCATTAATGTATGGTCGACGGTCGGTTTTGTGCTGAACGGCATCGTCTTCATGCTCATCGGCCTCGAACTACCCGTGATTATTCAAGGTTTTGGCGAAGCGTCACTCGGCCAGGCGATCAAGTATGGGCTGATCATTTCCGCGGTAGTAATAGTTACCCGTATTGCGAGTACATTGGGGGCATCCATTTTCACGGTTTTTATCAGCCGCTTCGTCCGAACCGCCGACAGCAGTCCAGGTATCCGCATGCCGTTCATCTTTGGCTGGGCAGGCATGCGCGGTGTGGTTTCCCTTGCCTCGGCCCTGTCCATTCCACTGCTGCTCGACAACGGCCAGCCATTCCCGGAGCGGAACATGATCCTCTTTATTACCTTCGTGGTGATATTAGTAACCCTTGTTTTCCAGGGACTTACCCTACCCACCCTTGTCCGGCTCATGAAACTGGAAGAAAGGGACTACTCAATTTCGGCACAGGAGCAGGATGTGATCATCCGCCGGAAACTCTCCGCGGCATCGCTGAATCTGCTCAATACGAAATATGCTCACGAAGTCGGTGATAACGAGCTTCTACAAAGCCTGAAATCCAAGCTGGAAAGCGACATTGGCTTTCTTGAACACGTACGCGACTCGGAGGTCGGCGATGCGGGGCACGCCTATATCGGCCGCTTTCAGGAAATCAACAAGGAGCTCCTCGACCACAAACGGCAGATCCTGCACCAGTTCAATAAAAAAGAAACTTACGAGGAAGAAATCATCCGCCAGCACCTTGCCCAGCTAGATCTGGAAGAAGAGAAGGTACGGCAGCAGTTTTTGCATATTGAATGAGTTGCGTTGGAAAGATCAGGCATTGCCAGGAATAGTCAGGAATAGTCAGGAGTGGTCAGGTGTTGTCATTAATTGTCAGGGGCGGTCAGGAATAGTCAGGTGTTGTTTACCTGTTGCAACTATGAATGACTATTCCTGACAATATCTGACCATTAATGACTACTCCTGACAATACCTGACAACACCTGACCATTAATGACTACTCCTGACAATACCTGACAACACCTGACCATTTATGACTACTCCCTGACAACACCTGACCATCAATGACTACTCCTGACAATACCTGACAACACCTGACCATTTATGACTACTCCCTGACAACACCTGACCATTAATGACTACTCCTGACAACACCTGACAACACCTGACTATCAATGACCGCTCCCAACCATGAGTTACCCTAACACGCGTTCATGTACCGGCAACACCGCCGATACCATCTTCTGCCCGCCGCGTTCGCGATCAAAGAAGTAATCCAGCCGCCCGAGGTTAATGCCCGCAAAACCGACCTGGTTGATGGTCGTGACCTTGCCATCCAGGTTCAGGATATTCTCTGGCTCTTTCATGAATGAATGCGTATGGCCGCCGATAATGAGATCGATATTGCGTGTCGATTTGGCCAGGATCTGGTCCGATACCTTATTTTCCTTGTATTTGTATCCCAAATGGGAGAGGCAGATCACGAAGTCGCAATGGTGCTCATTTTTAAGCAGCAAAGCCATTTCATTGGCCTTCGCGATCGGGTTGAGGTACACTGTTTCAAGGTAGTTTTTCTTGTTTACCAATCCTTCCAGCTCAATGCAAACTCCGAAAACGCCGATTTTCAGCCCCTGCTTTTTAAATATCTTGTAGGGCTGAGTCTTACCTTTCAGTTCGGTGTTACTGAAATCATAATTACTGACCAGGAACGGAAAGTTTGCGTGCGGAAGCTGCTTCGCGAAACCGGCAATGCTGTTGTCAAAATCATGGTTACCCATTGTCGCAGCGTCGTAGCCCATCTGGCTCATGATCGTCAATTCCAGCTCTCCGCCATACAAATTAAAATACGGTGTCCCCTGAAAAACATCTCCTGCGTCCAGCAAAAGCACATTGGGCTGTTCAGCGCGGATTTGCTTCACCAATGCGGCACGCCGTGCCACGCCACCGAGTCCCTGGTTGCGTGAGCCATCCATCGGGAACGGGTCGATGCGGCTGTGTACATCGTTGGTATGGAGAATGGTAAGCTGCACTACCGAATCGCGTTTGGCGAAGGCCGGCAAGGAACCCAAACCCAATGCGGCGGCAGCCAGGCCACCCTTTTTGAGGAAATCTCTCCTATTTATCTGAAACAATTCTTCCATCGAGCTGAGCGGTTATTTTCTTACCCTGACGCGTCAGGTCACTGATATTTTCAAACAATGCTTCCCTTACCTTCTGATTGATCTCCCGGCGTTCGAGCGGGTTCCGGAGGCATTCCAGGTCGTCGCCACCGTCAGCGAGGTAATCATACGTGAGCAGGTTATAGGTCTTATTAATGTCAAACGGTTCGCCGCCGATCGCAACGTCATAGGCTTTGTTGTCCCTGATTTTCATCCGTATGCCGGCCACGGGTTCACCATCCTTTTTAGCAATAAAATCAATCACCTGCTGCACATTCGGCCCCGAAAGTTTGAGTACTACCATTTCATTTTCAAATGGCATCAGCTCGAAAACATGGGAAACCGTGATATTGCCTTTGGGAAATGTGGTGCGCAGGCCGCCTTTGGTGGCAAGCGTAAATTGAATGGTGGGATCTTTCTTCAACCCTTCTTTGAGCATCGCGTCGGCGAAGAAATTGCCCATGAGCGTTTCGGGATTCGAAGGCTTGGTGAGCGCTTCCTCGGTCTGCCCGACGACCCGGTTCATTTCGGCCTGCATTTTGGCCTTATATGGCTGATAGTACCGGATTATAGCAGAATCGGCACCGACCTGCTGGTCGATGCCGTACTGTTTGTATTCGCTTTTGGAAACGGAGAGATGCTTCTGGCAGGAAGCCATCAGGCTGAGGCCAGCGAGCAATACCACACCCGGTTTGAAAGGAGTTTTCATAGTGTAATTTAAAAACCTGAAATTACATCTGAAACTCCGGATTTCCTGCTACCAGCCGTCGTTCTGCCGCAGATTCGGGTTGGCGTCGATCTGCGACTGTGGTATAGGATAAAGTTCGAGGCGCGGCGAATAAGGTACCAGCACATTGTCGACGATCTGGTCATCGGTCATGCCGGCTATCTCTTCCTGCAACGTTCCCCAGCGCCGGATATCGAACACGGTATTGAACTCACCGCTCAGTTCCAGCCTGCGTTCGGTGCGAATCGCGGCGCGCAATGCAGGTACACCAGCGGCCTTGGAAGGTGCCGCTTTCGCACGGGCGCGGACCCGATTGAGCAGCGGAAGCGCTTCCGCGGGTTTGCCGGTTTCTACCAATGCTTCGGCAAGCATTAGCAGTACATCCGAAAACCGCATTTCGATCAGGTCCGAGCTGTACCCCTGCACAGGGGCCCCGGCCGGGCGTGCCTCCCGGGCTAGTTTTCCGAAGGCTATACCATATTTGAAATCATCGTGTGAAAACGGCTCTTTGGTCCGTTGGTTCAGGTAATGCGAGGTCGTCGGGTCGTAGATGATGCTGTCGCCTGGCTCAGCTCCTGCACGGGCGCCGCCTGTGAACGCATAACGTGAAACGAGCGTGTAGTCGCGGCGTGTGTCGGTTTTGTCGAACAGTTTGTAATAATCATAAGTCAACCCATAGTTGGTCTGCTCATCTCCATTCACTAGACCCGACGGGAACAAGTGGAATGGCAATATGTTCCCGTTCTGGTTCGAAGGATTGACAAAGTAACCGAACGACAGCACGATTTCACGGTTGCGCTCGTTGGCCAGTGCAAATACATCGGCGAAGTTGGGGAGCAGTTCCATATCGTATTTTTCCTCATTCACGGCTCCCACGAGCTCACTCAGTTTTTCTATGGCCTTCTGATAGTTTTCCGCCCTGTTCAGGGGCTTACCCGCCATGGTCAGGTACACTTTGCCCATCAACGCTTTCACTGTACCTGCTGAAACGCGCCCGAGCTCCGCTCCGCCGCGCGAATCCGGAAGGATGGTTTCGGCAAATGCCAGGTCGGCCAGGATGGCTTCGTATACTTCTGCGTCGGTCGCACGGGGTGCGAAAATGAGATCCTTTTCTTCAAACGACCCGATCTCCTTCAATATGAGCGGCACGCCGCCAAATAGCCTTACCAGGTTGAAGTAGGCATAAGCCCGCAGCACGCGCGCCTCGGCAATGTAAGGGTCGGCCTCCTCTTCTTCACCGGGAACGGCCAGCTTCGCATTGTCGATCACGGTATTGGCACGGTAAATAATCTTGTAAAACCGGGCCCACACCGACTCGAATGCACCCGACACCGGGGTATGCGCGAAACGGTAGTAGGGATCGGAGCCGGAACCGAGAATCCCCGCCGTCGCGTACCGGTGGCCGGATTCGGTCAGGACAAAGCGATTAAAAATATCGGAATGGTCGGTGGTAGTCCAGGCCTGGTATACGCCGATCGTCGCCTGGTTCAGGCCGTCCTCATCCTTGAATGCCACATCCTTGCCCAGCGACGAATAGGGTGACTCTTCGAGGTTATCCTTGCAGGACGCAATGCCCAGCAGAGCCAGCAGCATTACGGATATCTTGATATGTATTTTCATTTTTTCAGATACATTGGTCAACACTAGAAATTACACGAGAAGCCGATGGTGTACGAGCGCTGCGCGGGGTATGCACCGTAGTCGATCCCCTGTTGCAGCAGCGACTGTGCATAGGAGCTCACCTCAGGGTCGAAGCCGGAGTAATTGGTCAGGGTCCAGAGATTGGTACCTGTCACAAAAAGCCGCGGGTTCTGAATCGGGCCGAGTCTCGGGAAGGTGTAGGAAACGGTGAGCATTTTCAAACGGGCAAAACTGCCGTCTTCCAGCATCACCGAGTTGATATCCCCGGAGGCGATCCCGCGCTGCACACCCGGATATTTCGGGTTGTTATGCGGCTTGGCTTCCGTGTAGCGGTGCTGGAACCACTCTTCCGACTGGTTGAACCCTACTCCGCCATAATCGACGACCCCATTGCTGATGTAAAACCGTGTGAGATTAAGCACATCGTTTCCTACCGAACCGGTAAACAATGCATTTACCGCGAAATTCTTCCAGGTGAAGTCGTGGCTCCATCCGAACGTAAAGTCCGGCGTGGATTTGCCCAGTACCACGCGGTCGTCTGCGGTAATAATGCCGTCGCCATTGACATCCGAGTATTTCCAGGCACCGTAAAGCGGGTTTCCCTTCGAGCCTGCCGGCGCAGGCCCTTCGAACGTCGCGAATTTCGGGTTACCATTTGCGTCGAAATCGTCTTTCTGGCTCAGGCCGTCGACCCGGTATCCAAAAAACTGCCCAACTTCCTGTCCGGGAATCAGGATGCCCGAAACACCACCCAGCAGGTTACCATTGATATTCACGTAGTCCGGCTGGGTGCGGTCGCCCAAGTCGACCAGCGTATTTACGTTTCTCGAAATATTGACGCGCGTCGAGTACGTCACATTCTTCTTTTGAATGATATTTCCCTGAATACTCAGCTCCACACCCCGGTTGCGCATGGTTCCGTAGTTGTCGATGATCGTTCCCACGCCCGCTTGTGTAGGTACTTTACGCGGTTGCAGCAGATCGGAAGTGACTTTGTTGTAATAATCGAAACTTAACACAATCCGGTCCTTGGCTGCATTGAAATCCACCCCGACGTTGAACTGCTTCGTCCTTTCCCATGAAAGGTTCGGATTTGCGATCGTATTCGGAAACACGCCGGTATTGATCACGGCCCCATCACCACCCGGTCCCATTTCATAGAAGCCCGAGCTATACAACGAGAGCGACGAATATGGCGAAATGGCCTGGCTGCCGGTTTCACCATAAGACGCACGGAATTTGGTATTCGTGACGAAGGTAACGCCCTTCATAAACTCCTCCTGATCGAGGTTCCAGGCAAGCGCCACAGCCGGGAAAATGCCGTACTTCTTGTTGGCCGCAAATGCCGACGCACCATCCGCACGTACCGAGGCATTCAGCACATACCTTCCCTTGAAGGAGTAGTTTGCACGCAGGAAGCCCGATTGCAGAATGCGCTTCTCCTTGAAGGATCCGATTACCTGTGACGATGCGCTACCAATATTGTCGACACCGAAAAACGGTACATCGAAGCCCGACGAGTTGGTGTTGAGGAATTCAACAGTCTGGTCGTTATATTCCACACCCAGGGTAGTATTGAGGTAGTGGTTCTTCCGGAAAGTCTTTTCGTATTGCAGGTACGAATTGAAGTTATAGCTATACGTATTGGCCGTATTATTGCTCCCTTTTCCTTTCACCTGGTTCCCTTCGGCGGTTGATGGCGGCAGGAATACCTTGCGGCGTGTGAGGTTCTGATTACCTGCTAGGCTCACTACCAATTGCAACCCGTTTGCGATCTTGAAATAATTCTCCATGTTCAGGATGGAATAATCACTCTGCGTCACATCGGTTTTCGCCATCAGCTCATTATAAGGATTGGAGAAATAATAGCCCTGATAGTTGGGGATACCCAAACTATTGTTGCCCAGATAATCCAGTTCCAGTGTGGGCGCCGCGCGCAGACCGTCCATGAGCCCGCCCGAGCTCGGCCATGCGCGTGAGGCAGTCACCGCGCGGTTGGTTTTCTGCCGGGAGAATGAAAGCTGGCCTTTGATCGTGTACCAGTTATTGATCTCATTGTTCAGATTGACGCGCAAACTTGCCCGGTCGTTATTCGAATTGATAATAGTCCCCTTGTCTTTGAGATAGTTACCAGAAATATAATAAGACGACTTAGGGCTGCCACCCGAAAGGCTCAGGGTAATATCCTGCCGGAAACTCGGCTGCGTAATGGCGTCCACCCAATCCGTATTCGTCATGGTACTGTCCAGGTTTTCAAATGGCGGGTTGCGGTCGGTAACGCGAAAACTTTCGTTGATCACTTCCGCATATTGCCGCGAGTTCATCATCCGGATCGGATTGGCAACCTGGCCGAACGAGGTCTTATTGACGAGCTCCACGCGGCCCTCGCCCCGTCTACCCGATTTCGTCGTGATCAGGATCACCCCATTTGCCCCTCGGGATCCATAAATGGCTGTTGCAGAGGCATCTTTGAGAATCTCCATGCTTTCAATATCGTTCGGATTGATGCCGTACAAGCCGTTTTGCGTGTAGGATCCATAGAAATTGGTCCCAGCCTCCCGGTAAGGGGGCATCGGGAAGCCGTCTATCACGTACAGCGGCTCGTTATTACCGCTCAGCGAGTTGTTACCGCGTATCCTGACCACCGCCGAAGCTCCCGGCTCACCTGAGCTTTCCACGACCTGAACACCCGTGGCCCGGCCTTGAATCGCCTGGTCTATCGTATTGATTACCGCCGACTTATATTCCTGAGAAGCAACCCGCGAGGTCGAACTCGCCAGATCGCGCTTGCTCTGGGCTCCGTACCCTACCACTACCACTTCCTTCAAAGCTTTAGCTTCGGGAATAAGCTGCGCATCGTAGGTACTAAGGCCGGTGATCGGCACCTCCTTCGTCGTAAAACCGACGAAACTGTACACCAAAATGCCGCCTTTGGCAGGGACCTTCATCTGAAAAGAACCGTCCGGCTCGGTAATAGCCTGAATCTGAGTCCCTTTTACCAAAACTGCCACGCCAGGCATCCCTGCGCCCTTTTCGTCTTTCACCACACCTTTGATGTCACGCGCATTGGGGCCAGCATCCATAGTTCCCGCAGGTTTCTGTGCTGCGGCAGAATCTTGCGCAGCATTTTGTACCGGCTGGGTCGTGTTTGCATTGCCGGTCTGGGCTGGTTTGGCAGTGCTGTCGGGTTTATTCAGTGAATCTTTTTGAGGAGCTGGTTTGACCAGCGGGTCGAAGTTCTGCGAGGGTTTCACCAGCGGTGAAGAGGAGGATTTGGAAGCAGAATCGGTGGTATTTCGAGGCTTGGGGAGGGTATCGGAG
>DATMSL010000830.1:0-1893 GCA_035565435.1 Dyadobacter sp.
GCTGCTGGGCGTTCAGCTTACCTTCTAACATTTTGAGATACAATGAAAAGCATTAATATATTGAAACGCACAGACCGGACCGGAGGGTCCCGGACTGGATGGTCCCGGATTGGGGCAAGCATGCTGTTGCTAGCCACGGTAGGCTGTACCAACCTCGACGAGGAGCTATACGACCGGGTTACTTCCGGCAATTTCCTACAAACCCGCGAAGACGTAACCCGCGACTTCCTGCGTGCATTCGAACATAGCTATTGGAGTATCCAGGGCGGTAGCACGTTTATGTTGCAGGAAAACAGCTCCGATGAGATCATGACTCCCAACCGTCAGGGCGACTGGTTTGA
The DNA here is from genome assembly GCA_035565435.1 of Dyadobacter sp. Classification (GTDB taxonomy): domain Bacteria; phylum Bacteroidota; class Bacteroidia; order Cytophagales; family Spirosomataceae; genus Dyadobacter. The sequence goes on from DATMSL010000830.1 coordinate 342, forward strand.
TGGCGGGCAGTTCCAGCGGGTGCACTACCACACCTGGACACCTAACGACGGCTTTACTGCCGATCCATGGAACGCATTGTACGGCGGCGTGACCCTGGCGACCAACTCGCTGGAAGATTTGCAGGGCATCAAAGACCCTTCCAAATTCGACATGACCCAGGCGGAGCTTGATGGTATGATCGCCGAATTGCGCACGCTCCGTGCGTGGCTGAACATTCGTCTGCTCGACTTCTACCGCAATATCGTGATTGTGACCAAAGTGAAAGGCGAAACCACCGGCGGACCGCAAGCGACTCCCCAGGAGGCATTTGCATTCATTGAGCAGGAGCTGAAAGAATCGCTGCCGAAGTTGCCGACAGTGCAAAGTCTTGGAGCGAATGCGGTAGGCCGCTGGACGCAGGGTGGCGCGGCATCGTTGCTGGTGCGGTTGTATCTCAATTCGAAAGTGTATACCGGTACCGATCGTTTCGCCGACTGCGCGACGCTTTGCCAGGAAATGATCGACGGCCAATATGGTACCTATGCCCTCGAATCGCGTTGGGACGCGCCATTTGACTATAACAATGCCACTTCTAAAGAAACGGTATTCGGCTTCCCCGGCAGTTTCGGCCTTACCCACTGGCAATACGACGGCGGAATGTACTTCTGGATGCTGCCCAACCTGGCGCCGAGCTATTTCGGATTCACCGATTTTGGAAATGCCAATCCTAAATATGCCATGCAGCCCGGCCTGGACGTCGATGGAAAGGAATATCCGCATGCATTGGGCAAGCCATTCGTGAAGTTCCAGAAGTACCCGGATGATGTACGTTTGAAAAAGTACAAAAACCTGGGTAACAGCAAGCGGGAAGGGATGTTCCTGCATGGCTACCTGACTTATACCAATTCGGCCGGAAAGCCTGATACGGTTCGCGGTTTCAAAGGACCCTATGCGTTGTATTTCCGCGACCAGGTAGGCAAGTTCCTCGATGCGAAACCGGGTACACTGATCGCCGACAAGACTTCGAATATGAACAACGCGGATAATAATTCCGGTATTTTCCCGGTGAAATATCCGTTCTATCCGAGCGACGATCTGAATAAGATTTCGTCGGCTTATGCGGAGATCCGTTTCGCGGAAATCTACTATTCACTGGCGGAATGTAAATACCGGGCGGGCGACAAAGCGGGCGCCGCCGCATTGCTGAACACAGTCCGCAAGCGCAACTATCCGGCTGGCTCACCAAGTCTCTATAAAGCGGATGGCAGCCAGCTTACCGACCAGGAAATGCTCGACGAATGGGGCAGGGAGTTTCTCGTGGAGGGCCGTCGCCGCACGGATATGATCCGCTGGGGCGTGTTCAACAAAGGCACCTGGTGGGACAAAACCCCGGACGCGGACAATCACACCGAAATTTTCCCGATCGGACAAACGGTACTGAACGCGTCACCACAGCTCAAACAAAATCCCGGCTATTAACCAATTCCAATCGATTCCCGATTCCCGTCGACTTAAGTCGACGGCTAGAAATTATACGATTGAATTTTAATCAATTCCCGTCGACTTGAATCG
>DATMSL010000831.1:0-9888 GCA_035565435.1 Dyadobacter sp.
AATATCCAATTTTTTCTTTGGGTATTCATAAAGCAAAAATAGGGGTCTTCGAAATCCAAATAGTTCGATCATTTGAAAGGAATTTAATGCAGAGAGGAAATACCGCTATTCGAGCCATGAACTAACTTTCCAGGACTTTTCCGATGCCCGGATTGAGCATACTGACTCTTTATCATTAGTTTTGAGGGATTTTATTTAACGTTATAACAAACATACCTTACACAACACAAATGCAGGACACTTATGTGATAATCATGGCAGGCGGCGTAGGAACCCGTTTTTGGCCGTTCAGCCGGACGGATTTCCCGAAGCAATTCCATGATGTGCTTGGCACAGGCAGGACGCTGTTACAGCAAACAGTCGACCGGTTCGACGGCGTTTGCCCTATCGAGAACATTTATATAGTAACCAGTCAGGAATACAAGGGGCTGATCAAACAGCAGATCCCCGAACTGACCGACGACCAGATTCTCCTGGAACCACACCGGCGGAACACCGCGCCATGCATCGCCTACGCGTGCTACAAAATTGCAGCCCGTAACCCGAACGCGAATGTCGTAGTGGCACCTGCGGACCACATTATTCTGAAAGAAGAGGTTTTCAAGGATACGATCAAGGTCGCGTTGGGCGCTACCCGTAATGAGGACATTTTGGTGACGCTCGGTATCCAGCCGACCCGTCCGGACACCGGTTATGGCTATATCCAGTATATTCCGGATAAGCTGACTGTCAAAAAGGTAAAGTCGTTCACCGAAAAACCCCATCTGGAGTTGGCATTACAGTTCCTGGACAGCGGTGATTTTGTGTGGAATGCAGGTATTTTCGTTTGGAACATTAATGCATTCAAAAAAGCACTGACTCAATTCCAGCCTGATATTGCTGAAATTTTCCAGGGCGGAGTCGAGCATTATTACCTCGATTCGGAGGATTCGTTCATCCAACGGGCTTACCAGCATTGCGGCAGCATTTCCATCGATAACGGTATCATGGAAAAAGCCAATAATGTGCATGTTGTATTGGCAAGTTTCGGCTGGTCGGACCTGGGAACGTGGAAGTCGATGTATGAAGTTTCGGAAAAGGATGAAAACCTGAACGTTACAGACGGCAACCTGATCCTGCACAATACCACGAACTCGATCATCAAAACGCCGAAAGACAAGCTGGTCGTTGTTAACGGCCTCGACGGTTTCATCGTCGCTGAATTCGACGGCGTATTGCTGATTTGCAAAAAGGATGATGAACAAAAGGTGAAGGAATTCGTGGCACAAGCCAAGGAGCTGGACCCTAAATATGTTTAATGCGGTTGATTATTAATGCATACCGCTTGAAAATCCAGGTCAGTTTGGCCTGGATTTTTGTTTTGAAATTTGTAAATTCACAAAAAGGTTACATGTCAATCGTAACAGCTCATGTCTAGTCGTCGAGAAATAAAAGCAGAATTAATGCAGCTTGTGAACGAGGTCAGTGACGATCGCTTGCATGACTTGCTGCTTACTATCCGTGCATTTGCCGAGCAAGAAGCATATGCCGGGGGCGATACTCATTCTCCTGAATTTTTAGAAAAACTCAACGAATCTCTACGCTCAGCCGAAACAGGTCCTCTTTACTCGAATGAAGAGGTGTTTAACGAAATCAGGCGTGGTATACGAGATAAAATGGAGTCCGCTCGCAAAGAAAGACTACACTGATATTATAAGTTATCTTTATGATGTCGGCGGTGATCGAAGTGCCGAAAAGTTTACAGACAGTCTTCAAACCAGCTTGCAAAGGTTGGAGCATTACCCCTACATCGGCACGGCAGACGAAATGATCCCTTCTATGCGGAAACTGCTACTTACCAAGCAGTACCGTTTGGCTTACACGGTATTTGAAAATATCGTGCTGATTATGAATATCACACATTCATCGAAGCGTCGCTAGCCGCTACCTCTTCAACACTTTCTCAATCTCAAAAAACCGCACATCCGCTTTCACATGCTCCAAAATTCGTTGCGAGCGCTCCGGACGGGCGTCGGTAATGAAAACCTGCGCCAGGAAGCCGGTATCAATCAATTCGATCAGTTTATGAATGCGCCGGTCGTCGAGTTTGTCAAAAATATCGTCCAGCAGCAAAATAGGCGTTTTACCTTTCTCTTCTTTTAATAATTCGAATTGCGCGAGTTTGAGGGCGATCAGGAAGGACTTTTGCTGGCCCTGCGACCCGAATTTTTTGAGTGTCACGCCGTCTATTTCGAAAACATATTCGTCCTTATGCACGCCCTTGCCCGTACGTTGCGCGTGGAGATCGCGGCTGCGGTTGCGGCGGAATTCGGCCGGGAAATCTGGGCTGGCGACTTCGCTTTCGTAGATCACATCCACTTTTTCGTGGCCGCTGCTGAGGAATTCGTAGTATTTGCAGAACAGCGGGATGAATTTTTGCATGAACGTCGCGCGGTGCTCGTGAATGCGCTGCGAGAGGACGATCAGCGGTTCATTGTAGGTTTCGAGCAGGTCTTCGTCGAGGTAATTTCTTTCGGCGAAGAGCTTCAAGAGGCCATTTCGCTGGGTGAGTATCTTGTTGTATTGAAGGAAATCGCCCAGGTAACCGGGCACGGCCTGGCCGAGTACGCCATCGAAAAAGCGGCGGCGTTCTTCGCTGCCGTCGCGGATGAGGTCGGTATCGTCCGGGGCGATGAGTACCACCGGAAAAAGGCCGATATGGTCGCTCAGGCGGTCGTAATGCTTTTTGTCAGCCATGAAAACCTTCCGCTGGCCGCGTTGCAGGCTGCATGTGATCTGAATGTGCTTCTCGTGCTCGTTGAAAACGCCGTCGATGAGGAAGAAGTCGGCGGTGTGGCGGATGCCGAGCGCGTCCTGGTTGTGAAATGCGCTCTTGGTAAGGGTGAGGAAATAGATTGCGTCGAGCAGGTTGGTTTTGCCGCTGCCGTTCTCGCCCACGATACAGTTCACATGTTTTCCAAAAGTGAAGGCCTTCTCCTCATAGCTTTTAAAGTAGGTAAGACGGAGCTTTTCTAGCCACATGAACTTCTTTGTTATTTAGTTTATGCTTATTTTCGCACATCATTGCGTGAGTACGGCAAAACAGACTCTGTTCATACCATAACTTTAAGACAAAGTTCTGTCTTTATAAACGAGAACCAAATACATGGCCACCGTTACTGAGAAAAAGAAAGCATCAGCCCCCAAAAAGTTACAGCATCCGAAGGAGCAATACATGTTCTGGTTCGAGAATATGCTTTTACAACGCCGTTTTGAAGAAAAATCGGGCCAGTTGTACGGTCAGCAGAAGATTCGTGGTTTTTGTCACCTCTACATCGGCCAGGAAGCCTGCTCTTCCGGCGCGGTGAGTGCCCTCAAAAAAGGCGACAAGTACATTACCGCTTATCGTGACCACGGCATCCCTCTCGCATTGGGCACGAGCCCGAACGCGATCATGGCAGAGCTTTTCGGCAAAAAGACCGGTACTACCAAAGGTAAGGGCGGTTCCATGCACATTTTTGATAAAGAAGTAGGCTTCATCGGAGGCCACGGTATCGTAGGCGGCCAGATTCCCCTGGGCGCAGGTATCGCATTCGCAGAGAAATATAACAAAACCGATAACCTGTGTATCTGTTACTTCGGTGACGGCGCGATCCGCCAGGGTTCATTCCACGAAACGCTGAACATGGCGATGAGCTGGAAGCTGCCGGTGATCTTCGTCGTGGAAAACAATGGTTACGCAATGGGTACTTCCGTAGCGCGTACTTCCAACGTTACCGAGCTTTATACCCTTGGCGAGGCATATGACATTCCTTCGGAGCCGGTTGATGGTATGAGCGTTGAGGCGATCCACGAAGCGGTTTCCCGCGCAGCGGAACGTGCACGCAAAGGCGATGGCCCTACTTTCCTCGAATTCCGTACCTATCGCTACCGTGGACACTCGATGTCCGATCCTCAGAAATACCGTTCGAAAGAGGAGGTAGAAGAATACAAACACCGCGACCCGATCGAGCAGATCCGCGCGGTGATCCTCGAAAACAAGATTGCTACCGAGGAAGATCTCGAAAACATCGATAAAAAAGTAAAAGATATCGTTGCGGAATCCGTGCAATTCGCCGAGGAATCGGAGTGGCCGGATCCGAAAGAGGCTTACACAGACGTGTATGTTGAAAACGATTATCCTTTTGTAATGGATTAATTTGATCCAGAACGCATGAATAAAAAACCCGTCGGATCGCTTCGACGGGTTTTTTAAGTAATTTCAGCTTTTCACTTAGATTGAGTTCTAGTAATAATTTAAAATATGTCCCTGGATCAGGATTTTGATAGAGAGCAGGATGATGAAGACGGCGATGGCAAGGAGATGTCGTTTCTTTCACATCTCGAAGAACTAAGATGGCACGTTATCCGCGCCGGTGCTTCGATTCTCGTGTTTGCGATTCTTGCCTTTATTTATATTCAAGAAATATATCATTATGTAATTATTGCACCGTCGCAGCCTGATTTCTGGACTTACAGAATGCTTTGCAAGCTATCTGAAATTACCGGTTATGAGGATCTGTGCGTGAAGACGCTGAATTTCAAATTGCAGGTGATCGGGATGGGTGATGCTTTTACGATGAGTATGACGTCGTCGGTGATTGCTGGTTTGGTATTTGCATTTCCCTATGCATTTTGGGAGATCTGGCGGTTCATTAAACCTGGATTGAAGCCTTCCGAGCGGAAATCGGCACGCGGTGCGGTGTTTTACGTAACGTTTCTGTTCTTTTCCGGCGTCCTTTTTGGCTACTACGTAGTAAGCCCGCTGGCGATCAACTTCCTTGCGAATTATACCCTCGATCCGACGATTATCAACGAATTCAGCCTCGCTTCCTACATTTCTCTCGTGGCAACACTTACACTTGCTTGTGGTGTGGCATTTCAATTGCCGATCGTGGTATTTGTTTTATCAAAAATAGGGGTGCTTACTCCTTCTTTCATGCGGGAATATCGCAAGCACTCAATGATCGTGATCCTCATCGTGGCGGCGATTATTACGCCCTCGCCTGATATTTACAGCCAGGTACTCGTTGCGATCCCATTGTTCCTGCTTTATGAGCTGAGTATTATGGTTTCTGCGAAAGTGGAGCGTGAAAAGCTGGCAGAAGAGAAGCGCCTCGCAAAATTGGGTGGAACAACGACGGAAGATTAATTTCAATAAAAGATATTAAGCAATAAACCGCTTACAGACCTCGGCCAACCAGTCGAGGTCTTCTTTTTGGTGTAAACTGGTGATTGCAATGCGCGTAACCGGAGCGTCTCCGGGCGAAGGATAGGAAAAGCACGAGGTCATGATGCCGTTTTCCAGCAAATGCTCGAATAATGCGGCATTGGAGGAACAGAACACCGGATAATCTGCTATGCATTCAAAAAGCTCGGTCCCTTCCATTTTCGCATTGAAATAACCAATGTTTTCCATCAGTAAAGCGCGCGCCTCCGCATATTTGTTCTTTTCCAAAAGCATTCTCAACGCATACGTATAGGCGGGCGCAGGAGGCGACGCGCCCGCGAACCAGGGCGATTTCCGCAACGTTTCAACCACACTTTTTGAACCCCAAACAGCACCGGCGGGAATGCCCAGCGCCTTGTTCAGGGACGAAACGAAGATGGTTTGCTTTAAAAACTTTGAATCTATTTGTTCCGCCACACCATTTCCGCTGGTTCCCATCACGCCTAGCGAATGCGACTCGTCGATCACCAGCCAGACATTCGCCGGGTTTTGAATAGTATTCAAAAGGATAAAATCAAATGCTTTCACCATCGGCGAACCTACGGCATCCGTACAGATTATATGCACGACATCCGGCTCCGTTGCATTGATTTTTCGAGCCGTTTGCGCGGCCCATTCACTCCATTTACCGCCGTTTCGCTGAAATGCCTGGCCCCACAATGCAGGATGAACGCCGGGTGCATAATGGTAGAAGATTCTGGCGATGCCGTGGTTTCGTTGAACGACGTTTTCAACTTCTTTCATCATCAGCTGTCCCGCCCACATGCCCGACGAGACAATCAATGCAGACTCAGTTTGCAGAAAATGAGCCAGTTGTTGCTCGGCTTCATCATAAATGTCGAGTCGTAAACTGTTATTTCTCGAACTACCATAATGATTTCCGAAAGTTTCCGTAGCTGAAAGCGCAAATCTACGAAGGTCTTCGTTGTGGCCCATCCCAAGGTAATCCGTACCGCTGAACCACAGAAATTCCCTTCCGTCGGTGGTGACGACGGTCCGGCCGGGAAGTTTGGTGGTATGGTAAGTGTTCACTGCGGAGCCTATAAAAATTCGGGCTTCAATGCGGCTCCGGCGCCATTGCCTTCGGCGTAAATCACCTTGCCAAAATCGAAGGTTACGCCGGTAGCGGGGTCGTTGCGGATGAGCAGGGAGCCGTCCATGTCGACGTAATCAAGCAGCGGCAGCAAATGCGCAATGGCTGAAATGCCTACACTCGTCTCTGTCATGCAGCCCACCATCGTTTTCATGCCTAATGAGCGCGCTTGTGCTATCATTCGCAACGCAGCGGTAGGACCGCCGCATTTGGTCAGTTTCACATTGATGCCGTGGAAAAGGCCGTGACATTGCTCGACGTCTTCCTCGACAATGCAGCTCTCATCGGCAATCACAGGCAATGCGCTCGACGCAAATACCTTTTTCATTCCCTCGATATCATCCGCAGGCAATGGCTGCTCGATGAATTCCACGCCTAATGCGGCGAGTTGCGGGGCCAGTTCAATCGTTTTTTCTGCCGTCCATCCACAATTGGCGTCGACGCGGAACAATGCGTCCGTATTTTTTCTCAGTTCCTGCACAATGCGAAGGTCCTCTTGGGTACCGAGTTTGATCTTGTAAATCGGCCAGGGAAGCTCCTTCATTTTCTCGACCATCTTTTCCACGGTATCGATACCGATCGTAAAGTTGGTCATAGGAATATGGTCGGGCGACAAACCCCAGCTTTCGTACAGCTTCTGACCTTTCTTTTTGGCAAAATAATCCTGCGCAGCCTCGTCCAACGCGCATTGTGCAAAGGAATTGTCTCTAAGCAGCGGATGTGTCATGGTCCAGAGTTCTTCTGCCGAGGTATATTTCCCTTTTTCAACGATATCCTTGACGATGTCGAGCGTCGCAATCATGTTACCGATCGTAATGCCATAATAGGGATTGGAAGTGGCCTCGCCGAAGCCGGAATGCGTGCCATCGCTGAGCTGGACAATGAGCGTCTGCTGCACATCGCGCGAGTCGTGCGCGATGGTGAAGGTATGTTTGAGTTGGAGGTCAAAAGTGTGGTAGGTAAGGCGCATAGGGTGTCAGAAATGAAAATTTATAGGGCCTAGTTTCGCATATCGAGCCCCCACGATAGTTTGCTTCTCAATGTATTCAAAAAACTGTCGTCTTTCATCTTGATCAGCCGCGCAATGAATCCTGCCTTACGCACGAGCAACTGCGTGTTTTCGTCCACAATGCGTGAACGCGCGTCGAGCGAAACGAGGAAATTGCTGCTTCGGCTTTTTACTTCAAGGCGGATTACGGCGGTATCTTCCACGACCAGCGGGCGCACATTCAGGTTATGCGGGCTGATGGGCGTAACAATGAAGTTTTGCGAATGTGGCATAAGTACCGGCCCGCCACAGCTTAATGAATAGCCCGTAGAGCCCGTGGGGGTCGATACGATAAGCCCGTCGGCCCAATATGAGTTCAGAAATTCCTCGTTTAAATAGGTATGGACGGTGATCATCGACGACGTATCCGTTTTGGTGATCGTGAAGTCGTTCAAACCGAAGTTCAGGCCGTCGAAAAGGTCGATATTGGACTCCACTTCCACGAGCGTGCGCTCGTCGATGCGAAACTGGCTGTTTTCAAGCGCGGCGATCATGTCGGTAATGCGCTCGGGCGAAATAGTTGCGAGGAAACCAAGGCGGCCTACATTGATGCCGATCGCGGGCGTCTGGCGCTTGCCCACGTGTGATATTGTTTCAAGCAGTGTGCCGTCGCCACCCATGCTTACGATCAGGCGTGCGTCGAAAAGCTCTTCCGGTTTCTCATAAACCAGTTCGGAATAATGCGAAATGCCGGCCTGGTCCAGAAATGTCCTGAATGACTTCGAAAGCTGGACCTCAACTTTTCTGCGCGCCAGTTCATCGAACATGTTTTCAATGAACGGCCTTGCGGACTCATTAAAGTTGCGTCCGTGAATGGCGATTTTCATGAAGAAAAAATAAAACGTGTGGTTTTAGCCGAAAGATACACGACAAATGGGGCGATTCAAAAGCCGCGTGTACATTTGAAGGTGCCGGGGTTGCACGCGGGATGCTAGGTAGCCAGATAGCGCAAAAGCATATCGAGGCGTTCCTGGTCGAGGCTTTCGATTGGATCGTTGGCGTGAGCCTCTTCGATCTCGTACCCGAAGCGTTCGAGCGTGGCGATGATAGGAGTAATATGTGTCCGGTTCAGTTTCAGGGTTAACCGGGCTTCGTTGGTAGGGTTGTAGACCTCTCCCGAAGAATAGTAGCTGCTCAATATTTTAACGCCGTTTGACTCGATCAACCGGCTTATTTCTGAAAGCGAATAATTTCTTTCTTCAATTTTCAGCACAATTACAGCCCCTTTTTCCTGCACACCCAGCTCGTTCACAAAATGTTCAACGAGGTCGTTCACAAGAATACTGCCGGCAAATGACCGGTCGTCGTGAAGCACTGGGATGATCAGCAGGCCAAACTGGTTGACAAGCCGCAAGAGTTCGTAAGGATGTTGGTCTTCGGTTGCGAAAATGTCTTTATGCTGGATGATAACCTTCGAAAGCTGCTCGGAAATGTCCGTAATATCGAAGAGAATATCTTCGGAAACGATGCCCTGATAAACGCCCGAGTCGGCAATGACCAGTTGCTTCACGCCAAACTCATCCATCCAATCCAATGCCGTACCCACCGAGTCGTTCGGTTTCAATACGGGAATCATTGGATTTATCAGAGTGGCTGCGAGCATGGGTCAGAACGTCATTTTTCGAAGCTATAAAAAAACTATATAGAGATCAACTATCGTAACAAAAGAAATTTTCCGGGAATTCCCGGGCTTTTACGCCATCGGAACTGATACGTCTTTTTCCAGGAAGCTTTCCAGGATCAGGTTGAACTCGTGCGGGTGTTCCATCATCGGTGCGTGGCAGCATTTATCGATAAAGTACAATTCCGAATTGGCTATCAGGCGATTGAACTCATAACCTACATGCGGCGGGGTGATCGTATCGTTAAGGCCCCAAACGAGCAGGGTAGGAACGGTAATCTGATGCAAGTCCTTGGCGAGATTATGCCGTTGCGCCGATTTCGCAATACCCACAATACTCATACATTTCGGAATGCTCGAAGTGGTTTCGAATACCTCGTCGATGAGCTCCTTGGTAGCCACTTCCGGATCGTAGAAAGTATAGGCTACGCGCTCCTTGATATAATCATAGCTTCCACGTTTCGGGAACGAGCCGCCCATCGAGTTTTCGAACAGGCCCGAGCTGCCGGTCAGTACCAGCCGCTGTACATTCTCCTGGTTTTTCAGGGTGTAAAGCAAGCCGATGTGTCCGCCCAGCGAGTTACCGATCGCCGTAACGTTGGTAAGGTTTTTAAACGAAACAAAGTCTTCCAGAAAGGCAAGTAATGCTTCCAGGCCTGCTTCACGTGGCGGAAGCGAGTAAATCGGAAGCAATGGAATAACGACCCTGTAACGGTCTGAAAAATGATCAATAATGCCGTCCCAGTTACTTAATGCACCGAAAAGGCCATGCAAAAGCAGTAACGTTTCGCCCTTTCCCTCATCGATAAACTGAATCCTGTCCTCTGCATGTACTGTATATTTCATTCTTTTGTGGATTTAAGACGATTTATAACTTA
>DATMSL010000832.1:0-1719 GCA_035565435.1 Dyadobacter sp.
TTGCATTCTTCCTGTCGCTGGCCATCAGTTTCAGGGGATATGAAAAATTAAAAGGTTTCACTTACACCACCGTGATTTTCGCGGCGGTAACTACCGCATTATACTACCCTCAGCATTTCCTCACTGTAGGCGACTTTAAACTTTCAACGCTGATCACGCCGCTCATCCAGATCATCATGTTCGGAATGGGTACTTCCATGAGTTTCGGGGATTTTGTAGGGGTGGTTAAAATGCCCAAGGGCGTGCTCATCGGCGTGGTGAGCCACTTTATCATCATGCCAACGATCGGTTATACACTCGCGAACATCAGCGGCTTTCCGCCCGAAATCGCGGCAGGAATTATCCTCATCGGCTGCTCACCGAATGGCATGGCGTCCAATGTGATCTCTTACCTGGCGAAGGCAAACCTGGCATTGTCCATTACCATTACCGCCATTTCCACCATGCTCGCCCCGATCGTAACTCCAGTACTCATGAGCATGCTTGCGGGCGCATTCGTAAAAATCGACACGCTGCACATGATGTGGGATATTATCAAAATGGTGATTATTCCAATCGGCGCTGGGTTGATCTTCAATAAGCTATTCAGCGGAAAAGTGAAATGGCTCGACGCCGCTATGCCATTGGTTTCAATGGGCGGTATCGCATTCATTATCGTGATCATCACTGCTGCGGGCCGCGACAGCCTGCTTTCGATCGGACCTGCATTGTTGCTCCTGGTGCTGATCCACAACCTCTCGGGTTATACGCTTGGGTACTGGTCGGGCCGCCTGTTCCGCATGAGCGAGCGCGACTGCCGTACAATTGCCATTGAAGTAGGAATGCAAAATGGCGGTCTGGCATCCGGTATCGCCAAGGAAATGGGTAAAATGGCCACCGTCGGTCTAGCACCCGCAATTTTTGGCCCATTGATGAACATTACCGGCTCCATCCTCGCCTCCTGGTGGCAGGGTAAACCCACCGGCGATGAAGATACTTATGTAGAAACGGGCAGGGCCCACTAAAACGAGCCGAGGTGCAGCTAAACACTGCGCCTCGGCTCGTTTTTGTCAAGTATTGTAAGGTATTGTCAGGTGTAGTCAAGAGTTGTCAGGTATTGTCAATTTGTTGGAGAACTCCCTAACCAATCTTGACTATTCTTGACTACTCCTGACTATTCTTGACTTCTTCCCTTTCTTCCCTCGTCCTTCCTCCCAAAAATATCAATCCTCTTCGAGTAACAGCTGCATATAGACGAGATCCAGCCACTGGTCGAATTTATAAGCCACTTCTTTTAAATACCCCTTCTCCACAAACCCGTATTTCTTGTGAAATTCAATACTCGCGCGGTTCGACGCGTCGATGCAACCGATCATTGTGTGCAGTCCCGATTCCTTCGCACGCTGGATGAGGCTACCTAGCAATTTGCCGCCTACACCCATTCCGCGTGATTTTTCATCAAGGTAGATGGAATGCTCCACACTGAATTTATACCCGATTTTCGGACGGAAAATATTGTAGGAACCATAACCGATCACTTCGCCTTCCAGCTCTGCCACAATCACCGGCATACCGTCATAGAACATCTGTTCGAACCAGGCTTTTTGTTGTTCCATGGTCCGGGCTTCGTAATCATAAATAGCCGTGGTGTTCAGAATAGCGTGGTTGATAATTTCCAACAGCGAAGGCAGATCCTTAGGAGCGGCACTTCTGATGATCAAATCCATCAAAATAAAGCAG
>DATMSL010000833.1:0-11111 GCA_035565435.1 Dyadobacter sp.
TCCTTAGCCTGCTCGTCATTGTCAGTATCCTCGCGGCCGGTATTGCGCGGCTAAAAGTAACCGAAAGTATTTTCGCGACGCTACCGAAAGGTAAAAGCTTCGAAGAGTTCAACCGTTTGGTCGAAAGTAAAAACATCATCAACCAGATCGTGTTTTCACTGGAAATCCCGGCTGATACCGATACGGACGCCGCGCGGGAAATCGCCGAGAACTTCACCGACTCGCTCGGCCGCTATGCCAACGGCTACGTGCGCAACATCCAGGCCGAGCGGCCGAATGTGCAGGAGGATGTATATCAATATGTATATAGCCACTTCCCGCTGCTGATCGAGCCTTCCTATTACCAGCATATTGAGTCGCGCATTATTCCCGACTCGATCCGCGCCTCGGTCGCTTCGACCTACAACCAGCTGCTTACCCCCGGCGGCTCGTTTCTGAAACAATTTGTATTGAATGACCCGCTCGGCATTACCGGTAAGTATTTCAAAGAACTTAATGCCGCCAACAACTCCAATGCGATGGTCATGGACGACGGGATTATGTTCACCGCCGATCGCAAAAGCATTCTCATTTTCGCCTCCACCAGCTTTGATTCCGGCAGCTCCGACAAAAATGTGGCGCTTTTCGAATTGATGGAAGTATTCAAAACCAGGTGGAACCGGCAGCACCGCTATCACCATTTCTCCTATTTCGGCACATTCGAAATCGCCGCACGGAATGCGATGCAGGTAAAACAAGACTCTTACTTTACGTCGTTTCTGGCGTTGGCGGGTATTCTGGCGCTGCTGATTACCTACTACCGCAAGCTGCTGATACCTATCTATATTACAATGCCCGGGATTTTCGGGGCGCTGTTCGCTTTGGGGATCGTCGGATACGTCCGCCCGGAAATTTCGGGGATATCCCTGGCAACCGGCGCCGTAATCTTCGGCATCCTGCTCGATTATGCATTCCATTTTTTCACGCATTTACGTCATACGCATTCCATCCCGGTCGCGATTAAAGAAGTGAGCGGGCCGCTGCTCACAGGGAGTTTCACCACGGTAATGGCGTTCAGCGCATTGCATTTCGCCAACTCCACCGTTTTGCAAGACTTCGGGCTGTTTTCGTCGCTGGCACTGTTCGGCGCGGCATTGTTCACGCTCACTGCATTGCCGGTAATCCTCTCCTCCACCCGTTTTGACATACAAAAAATACCAGGCGAACACAGCTCGTTCCGCATCCCCACCATTCCCGACAAATGGCGCGGCGCTACGCTGGCCGGCATCGCCGTACTCACCGTCATATTCCTCTACTTCTCGGGCGGTACCGAATTCGATGCCGGTTTTGAAAATCTCAGCATTCAGGACACCGAACTGAGTGGCCGCGAAGAAGCGCTTACGGGCATTAACCCGCGCAAGCAGAAACGCATTTATGTATTCGCCTCCAACCCGCGCCGGGCAGTCGCCGAGCAGGTGAATCACGATGCTTACCAAAAACTTGCGGCATTACGCAGCGAGGGCCGCATTGCCAGTTTCGTCTCTTCCGGCTCGCTGCTCATCCCGCAGGACCTCAAACGCGAGCGGATGCGCCGCTGGCAGGATTTCTGGACGCCCGGCCGTACAGATTCCACTTTCCGCGTCCTTAACCAATCCGCGGCTAAAAACGGCTTCAACGCCTACGCATTCAATGAATTCAAAGGCTGGGTTGCCGGGCGGAACATTTCCAATATTTCGCTGGATACGCTTTTCACCGAACTCGGCGTCGATAACCTGATCGATATCAAAGCTTCCGGCACTACTTTCATTTCCACCGTCGTAGTGGACCAGGCCAAACTCACGGGCGTTAAAAAAGAGCTGCGGGCCATTCAAGGCGTCGAGCTTTTCGACCGGGGCGAGCTCGCAGGCGAGCTGCTGACCATGGTGAAGGACGATTTCAATTACTTGCTGCTGATTTCGGCATCCATTGTATTCTTCACATTATTAATCGTGTACGGCCGCATCGAGCTCACACTACTATCCTTCCTGCCGATGGTGATCAGCTGGATCTGGATTCTGGGGATTGCGGCAATCCTCGGCATCAAGTTCAACTTCGTAAATGTGATCGTGACCACATTCATTTTTGGCCTGGGCGACGATTTCAGCATTTTCGTCACCGACGGACTTTTGAGCAAATACAAATCCGGCAAGGACACACTGCGCTCCTACCAGGCCGCCATTGCATTATCCGCAACGACCACATTAATAGGTACCGGCGTATTGATTTTTGCCAAACACCCCGCTATCCACTCGATTTCGCTCATCAGCGTACTGGGCATTGTCTGCATTCTGTTCATTTCCTTTGTTTTCCAGCCGGTTTTCTTCGATTTATTTGTTCAAAAACGCATTGCCAAAAAGAAGGCACCTGTGACGATGCTGCCTTTCCTGATCAGCGTTTCGAGCTTCACCTACTTCCTGTCGGGCTGCCTGTTTTTGCATTCCAAATTGGTGACGATTCTGTTGCTGCCGATGTCGAAGAAGAAAAAGAAGGCGGCGATCAACAATTCGCTTTCATTCTATGCCAAAACGGTGATCTACTCCGGCCCTCACGTGAAAAAGAATATCTCTGGCCGGGAAAACCTGGATATGAATAAACCGGTGATCTTCATCGCCAACCACACTTCGTTCCTCGACATTCTGCTCGCCATTATGCTGCATCCGAAAATCGTGCTGATGGTGAAAGGTTGGGTGTATAAATCGCCGTTTTTCGGGCCTATTATCCGTTACGCGGGTTATGTGTACAGCGAGGACGGCCCGGAAGAGAACATTGAAAAAGTGCGCGCATTGGTCGCCGACGGCTATTCTATCCTCATTTTCCCGGAAGGTACGCGTTCGGAAGACGGTAACATCGCGCGCTTTCATAAAGGCGCATTCTACCTCGCCGAGCAATTGAACCTCGACATTCAACCGATATTACTCCACGGCGCACATGATGTGCTGCCTAAAAACGACTTCCTCATACGCCCGGGCGCGCTCAATGTGCGCGTGCTCCCCCGCATTACGTACGCGGACGCACGCTGGGGCGCGACGCTGCGCGACAAAACGAAGGCTATCGCCGCTTTCTACAAGCAGGAATTCGCTGCATTTAAATATGAAATGGAGGATACCAGCTATTTGAAACACAAAATTTTCACCAATTATGTTTTCAAAGGGCCGGTACTCGAATGGTATTTCAAAGTGAAATGGCGACTGGAAAGCGCGAATTTCACTTACTATAATGAGCTGATCGGCGACAGGAAGCGCATTCTGGATGTCGGTTGCGGGTATGGCTACCTGTCGTTTTTCCTGCATTATAAAAACGAAGAGCGGGTAATCACCGGCATTGATTATGACGAGGATAAGATCGAGATCGCGGAGAACAGCTACAACAAAACGGGCAACCTGCGGTTTGTGTACCAGGATATCATGGTCGCCGACCTCGGTACGCAGGATGTCATATTCCTGAATGACGTACTGCATTACTTATCGAAAGAAAAACAGCGTATTTTGCTCGACCGATGCGCCGCGGCCCTTGCGCCCGACGGGTTGCTCTTTATCCGCGACGGCATCACCGACCTGACCGCGAAACACCAGAATACCCAAAAAACAGAAGCATTGTCGACAGGCCTGTTCGCTTTCAACCGCAAAACCGATGATTTCCATTTCTTTTCATCCCGGGACATTCGTGACTTCGCCGCGCGATATGGTTTTGGTTATGAAATGCAGGAGCATTCGGCGAACACTTCCAACGTGCTTTTCGTGCTGCGCAAACTTTCAGCCCCTGTACCTACGCCGATTACTAACTAGGATTTTCCCAATAGCTATTTAAATGCAAACTTCCGCTGTGCAAAAGGAATACGATTTTGTGATTGTTGGAAGCGGACTCGGCGGTCTGGCTTGTGCTACCATTCTCGCAATGGAGGGTTATAGTGTGGTGGTATTGGAAAAAAACCACCAGATCGGCGGGCATTTGCAGGTTTACAGCCGTGATAAGAGCATTTTCGATACCGGCGTGCATTATGTAGGCGGGCTCGACGAAGGTGAAAACCTGCACCAGTTTTTCAAATACTTCGGCATTCTCGGCAAACTGAAACTGAAACGGCTCGACGACGACCAGTTCGATCTCATCCGCTTTGAAGATGGCTGCGAATATGGATATGCGCAGGGAATGGAGCATTTTGAACAAAAACTGATCTCCTACTTCCCCGAAGAAGCAGCGGCGATTCGCGCCTATTGCAATAAAATCAACGAAACTTGTGAGAAATTCCCGCTCTATAACCTGGAAACAGCCGGCGACAGCTACCTCACCGACGAAGGCGTGCTCTCCCTGAACGCGTACGACTTCATCGCTTCGCTCACCGACAACATCCGGCTGCGGAATGTACTCGCGGGCAGCAACCTGCTGTATGCCGGTGTGAAGCACAAAACCCCGTTTTACGTGCATGCGCTTATCATGAAAAGCTACCTGACGGGTGCCTACAAGTTCGTGGACGGCGGCTCGCAAATCGCTATTCAGCTCAGCCGGGCAGTGCGGAAGCATGGCGGGGAGATTTACAAGCATAAAAAAGTGGTATCGGCACATTATGATGAAAGAGGCCACATTACCGGCGTGGCTTGTGAAAACGGCGAGACTTTCCGGGGAAAAGAATTTATTTCCAACGTGCACCCGGCTGTTACCATTGATATTTTCGGTCAGGAGCGGTTCCTGAGTGTTTATAAAAACCGGGTTCAAACGCTCGAAAACACTATTTCCACATTCCTCGTACATATTTCGTTTCAGGAAAACAGTTTTAAATACCTGAATTACAACATTTACCAGCACCATATCGACGACGTTTGGAACGGGGTTGAATATGACCAGGCTACCTGGCCGCAGACCTATTTCATTTGCACACCCAGCATTTCGAAAAAGGGAGAATATGCCGATTCCATGTCGGTGATGTGCTACATGGATGCTTCTGAAACCGCGCAATGGGCCGGGACTTTCAGTACCGTGGCTGAGCCGGGCAAGCGGGATGCGGAATATGCGCAATTCAAAAAGGAGAAGGAGGCACAGGTGATCGCACGGCTGGAAACCGTTTTCCCGGGTATTTCCGCTGATATCAAAGCGATTCACAGCGCGTCGCCGCTTACCTTCCGGGACTATATCGGCAATGGGAATGGTACGATGTACGGCATTCTCAAGGATTCGACGTCGCCGATGAAGACGCGGATCAATACCCGCACCAAAATTCCGAACTTGCACCTGACGGGACAGAATGTTTCCTTGCACGGAATTTTAGGGGTAACCGTCAGCGCATTTGTAACGTGCTTCTCATTTCTAGATAAAGAAAAACTCATCCAAAAAGTAAAAAACGCCTAATATGCAAACTGTCGATGTGCTGGTTATTGGGGCCGGCCCTGCCGGAACTGTCGCGGCTTCTTACCTGAAAAAGCAAGGCTACGACGTCACGATCCTGGAAAAAGAGAAATTCCCCCGTTTCCAGATCGGGGAAAGCCTGCTCCCGTGCTGTATGGAGCATTTAACGGAAGCCGGGCTGCGGGAGGCGATAGAGCCATTGAATTTTCAGAAGAAGACGGGCGCCGCATTCATGCGTGGGGAAAAACGCTGCGAATTCCTGTTTGAAGATCAGTTCACTAAAGGCTGGACGTGGACCTGGCAGGTAAAACGGGCCGATTTCGACAGTAAACTGGCAGAAGCTACCCGCGAAAAAGGGGTGAATGTCAACTTCGAATGCGAGGTTACGGCTGTTCAATGCGGTCCCGAGAAGCAGATCGTCGATTACAAAGATGCCGAGGGCAATGCACACCGGATCGAGGCCCGATTCATCATCGATTCGAGCGGGTACGGTCGTGTTTTGCCAAGACTCTTTGATTTGAGCAAGCCTTCTGCATTCACGCCGCGGGGCGCTGTATTCTCGCATTTGGAAGATAAGAACCGCTCAGAGGAAGCCAGCAACAATATTTTCGTGCATTCTTTCGACAATAATAAGTCGTGGATATGGGCAATCCCATTCTCCGACGGCTCGACTTCCGTTGGTATTGTAGGCGACCGCGAAAGGATCGAGGCACTGGCCGAAAACAATGGGGAGAAATATAAGGAGTTCATCCGGAATTTCGAGGACCTTAACGGCCGCTTCAAGGAATCGGATTTCAAATTTGAGCCGCGGGCGATTTTGGGCTATTCGATCGGCGTGACGAAAATGTCGGGCGAAGGTTTTGTGCTTTCGGGCAACAGTACCGAGTTCCTCGACCCTATTTTCTCATCGGGCGTAACATTCGCAACCGCCTCGGGTCTGCTTTCCGCCAAAATGACGCACAGGCACTTGCAAGGTGAAGCCGTCGATTGGAAAAAGGATTACGAAGAAGTGATTCAGAAAGGTATCGACGTGTTCCGCAGCTACGTAAGCGGCTGGTATACCGGTGATTTCCAAACCATTGTATTTGCAAAGCATATCGACGAGGATATTAAGCGGCAAATTTGCTCCGTACTCGCCGGGTACGTTTGGGACCACACCAACCCGTTCGTAAAAAAGCACGACACCATCCTGCCTACGCTCGCAAAAGTGATTAAAATGAAGGAAAAAGCAGAAGAGGCGGGCCAGAACTGATCTAGGTGCCCAATAATATAAACCCGTGCTGCGAAGCCTTATAATGATTGTAAATCAGGATATGCTTCGGAGTGCGGGTATTTTTTTGTCCCCATACACACGCATCAGGTACGCGCATACCCATGAGCACCTGCGCACCCATCCAGGTCGCGAACGCGGAGCCGGTGGGATAATCACCCACCATATTCTTGTAGGTATAGATATTACTTCCGTCGAACAGTGCCTTTTGGAGATTGAAATACCAGTGATCCGTCCGGTTATCGCCGCTGATGCCCATGATCACGGTATCGACGTCGCCCGCTTGCAGGCCATTTCTCCGCAGGAAGGCATTGACCACCTGAGCCAGCTCCTTTTCGGCCAGGTTGTTGCTTTGAAACACATCCCTGATCTGCGCAAGGGCATTGTCCGAACGTTCTGCATTCACGATAAACATGGCAGCCCCTTCTCCATTTGCGGAGCCCGGAGAGTCGAGTGCAAACAGGCTTTCCGACGTAAAATGCCCGGTTTTAAAAGAGCCTGCGAGCAGGTCAATGTTGTGATTATAGTCTGAAATTTCCTCGATGCTGCCCACCAGGAACGTTTTACCACGCTTTTCTTCCAGCAGCAACATCGTGTCCAGCAACGCGGCCTCGAATGCGAGTCCCTTATGCACGTGGGTAGTATTATAGCCGGTCGTTTTGCTCATCAATGCAAGATTACCAGCCACGGCGTTGGGCGTGCTTTGCACGAAATTGGTTGGGGTGAGCGTCCCCTCGTTGTAATCGACAATCTGGTTCAGGAATTTGAGACAATCTTCGAGACCGCCATTTGCGGTACCGAGCACAATTCCTTCGATCTGTGCACGCTGGATGAGCGGAAGCCCCGCTCCTACGCCCATTCGCACTGCCTTACCCATTCTCCGGAGCAGACCGGCGGGAATAAGCTGACCGTAGGCAGGTTCGATCGCAATGTACCTGTCACCTTCATGCACCTTGATATCGCCTTCAAAAAAAGCATTGTCAAAAGTTCGCTGGGGCGATATACAGGCTGAATCGGTAATATACATTCTTGAAAATTAACTCTGGTGGTTGCGGCTAACGAGTGCGGCTAACGGATGCGGCTAACGGGCGTCGGCGATAAACTTCCCGATTTCACCGGCATACGCTTCTGCATACTCCGTCTTTTCCGCTTCGGTCCAGCTCAGTTCGCGCGCTATCAGATCAGCAACAACCGGCAGGGAGTTTAAGGTTTCATTCCAATCGGTAATTTCGAGGCGGATACGGCGCGCCAGGAAGTCGCGGGGCGTCACAACCATTTCATTCCGAACCGCGTAGACCACTTCCGCACGGATATACGGATATGCCCGGCTCAGCCTTTCTTTCAGCTGTGCATCCTCACGTGCAAGCGACGCTACCAGATGCGCACGCGAGCCGTATTTACGTACCAAATGCTTAGCAACATCTTCGGGGAGTGCATGTTGCGCCTGAATATCCTGCCAGCTATTTGCCTTGTAGTTTTCACCTCCTGCCAATACATAATCGGCTGTTTTACATGGCCGTATGTCACCCAGCACTCTGTCGGCCTCGTCAATGGTATCCTTCGCCATGAGGCGGTAGGTCGTCCATTTACCGCCAAGCAAACTAATCAGTCCCGAGGTTTCGTCCAATTCCACTTCGTGATCACGTACCAGGCTCTTGGTCGATTTCGATGGGTCGGCAGCCAGCAATGGCCGCAATCCCCCGAAACCGGCCCGCAACTCGCTCGGTTCGATCGGTTTGGCCAGGTAGGGGTTCAGTGTAGCGGCCAGGTATTCCCTTTCCGCTCGGTTGAGCGTCGGTTCGATGTCGATCTCGTCGCATTCGGTATCGGTCGTGCCGATCATCGTCGAGCCCTCAAACGGAATAGCAAATACCACGCGTCCGTCGGAGGTCTTCGGGATCAGCATCGCATATTCGCTATTGAGCGTGTTATGGGGTAATGCAAGGTGCACGCCTTTGCTCGGGCGGATACGTTCGTTCAGCGTCGCATTCGCCATGAGCCGGATATGGTCTGAAAACGGGCCTGTACAATTGATGACCAGCTTCGCACGGATCGTCAACTTCCGGCCGCTCAGCGTATCAGTAGCTTGCACGGCATTCAATTTGCCGTTAATGTCTTTTTCAAATCCATTTACTTCCACATAATTGGCCACCGCCGCATCATTTTCCGAGGCCGATTGTGCCAAAGCGAGGCAGTAGCGCGCATCATCGAGCTGGCCGTCGTAATACAGTACACCGCTGTGCAGCTTTTTCCGGTCGAGCGTCGGTATTTTGTCCAGTACTTCCTGCTTGTTGAGCCATTTGCTTTTCGGCAGCGTGTCATTCGTAGCGAACGTGTCATATAACGACAAGCCGATTTTGAAATACAAGCCTTCGAACCAGGAGTTGACGGGCGTCATCAATGCTAACGGACGAGCAAGATGCGGCGCATTTTTCAACACAATGTGTCGTTCTTCCAGGCCGTGCCTGACCTGTTTGAGCTGGGCGAAATCGAGCTTTTTAAATGCCTGTTCCAAATAGCGGACACCGCCGTGGATCAGCTTGGTCGAACGCGAAGATGTTTCGGAAGCGAAGTCCTTTTTATCGATCAGGGCGACCTTATATCCCCTTAAAACCGCATCCAGGGCACATCCCGCCCCGCTGGCACCTGCGCCGATGATACAGATATCGAACAATTCATTTTGTAACCTGGCAAGCGATGTGGTGCGGTTCATTGAGACTTAATGCAGATTCAGCGTAGTTGTGACCAGCTGCAAAAGTACAAAGTTGCGCCGTGAAAAACCCATATTATCAAATCAATATGCGTTGGCAATTTGGCATAATAATTGCATCTTACCGGCAAGAAAGTTAACATTACCGCTACCTTTCATTCACAAACTCAAATCTATTATCTAACCAAAACCAACAAAACATGGGCTTAATCTCTTTTATCAAAGGCGTTGGAGAAAAAGTATTCGGTGGTAAAGATGCTCCCGCAGCAGCTCCCACCCCGGAAGCAGAACCGCTGCGCGCCAGCGCATTGCTCGCGCACGTGAAGTCGCTCGGACTTGCTTACAACAGCCTGACAGTGAAAACATCGGGTGACACCGTTACCCTCGAAGGCGAGGTTGCCAAGCAGCAAGACGCCGAAAAAATCGCATTGGCGGTAGGAAATGTGGAGGGTGTAGGCGTGGTCGACAACCGCCTTACAGTAGCCACCCCTGAGCCGGAAGCGACCTATCACACCGTCGAAAAAGGAGACACGCTCTCCAAAATCGCCCAAACCGTATACGGCGACATGATGAAATACCCGATCATCTTCGAAGCCAACAAGCCTATGTTGAAGGATCCGGATCTGATTTATCCGGGCCAGGTTTTGCGGATTCCGGCGTTGTAGCAGTAGGCTTTAAGCTATAAGCCATAAGCAATAGGCTGTACAGACATACAGAGCGTATTGCTTAAAGCTTATAGCCTATGGCGTTTCGAAAATTCATAAAAAAAGGCAACCTGTCGGGTTGCCTTTTTTTATGAATTTTCGAAACAACTAGTCTTCCGCTGCAACAACGTTCAGGGTAACTTTGTGTTTCACTTCTTTGTGAAGGTCGATCAAAGCGGCGTATGTACCGATTGATTTCACGTCATCCACAGTGATTTTCTTACGGTCGATATCGAAGCCTTTTGCTTTCAGGCTGTCAGCCACCTGTGTGTTGGTAACACGTCCGAAGATACGGCCGCTTTCACCTACCACAGTTTTGATATCGATTACCAGGTCGCCGATCGCCGTTGCGATATCTTCTGCGTCCTTTTTCAGCTTTTCAGCTTTATGCGCTGCCTGACGCACGTTCTCAGCAACGATTTTGCGGTTCGACTCATTCGCCAGCAACGCAAAACCTTGCGGGATGAGGTAGTTACGACCGTAACCTGCTTTCACAGTCACGATATCGTTCTTGTAACCTACCCCAGCAATATCCGTTAAAAGTATGATTTCCATTATGATAGCTCTTTACTGTATTATTTCAATTGGTCAGCAACAAACGGCAACAGGGCCAGGTGACGTGCTCTTTTGATTGCCTGTGATACTTTGCGCTGATATTTCAGGCTGGTACCGGTAAGGCGGCGCGGAAGGATTTTACCTTGCTCGTTTACAAGTTTCAGGAGGAAATCCGGGTTCTTGTAATCGATGTATTTGATGCCTGCTTTTTTGAAACGGCAGTATTTTTTGCGGTTA
The DNA here is from genome assembly GCA_035565435.1 of Dyadobacter sp. Taxonomy (GTDB): domain Bacteria; phylum Bacteroidota; class Bacteroidia; order Cytophagales; family Spirosomataceae; genus Dyadobacter. The sequence continues at coordinate 10,832 of DATMSL010000833.1, forward strand.
ATGTTTTTTTCAACCGGCTCGTTTACGAGTGACATAGCTTATGCGTTTTCGGTTTTTGACTCAGTTGCTTCTTCTTTTTTCTTACCTACCAGACCCTTACGTTTCTTTTCGTTGTAAGCAATTGAATGCTTATCCAGGGCGATGGTCATAAAACGCAAAACGCGCTCGTCACGACGGAACTCGGTTTCCAAAACATCCACCACGTTTCCTTCGTTCGCAGTATATTCTACTACGTGATAGAAACCTGAGTTTTTCTTTTGGATGGGGTAGGCCAGCTTAC
>DATMSL010000834.1:0-5470 GCA_035565435.1 Dyadobacter sp.
ATCGAAAACCTCGACTGGCCTTCTATCCGCGAAAACCTACACCAGCGCGGCTATGTGCAACTTAACCAAGTTCTGAATGCAGATGAATGCGATGAACTGATTGCGCAATACGATAACCCGGCGCATTACCGCAAGACGATCGTCATGGAACGGTACCGCTTCGGGCTGGGCGAATATAAATACTTCTCCTACCCATTACCTCCCATTATCCAGCGGTTGCGTGAAAAGATATTTCCCAAACTGGTACCCGTCGCCAACCAGTGGATGGAAGTATTGAAAATGGGCCAACCCTACCCTGCTGATTTTGAAGATTTTCAGGAGCTATGCCAGGCGCAGCAACAAACAAAACCCACTGTATTGATCCTTAAATACGGCCAGGGCGGCCATAATACCCTCCATCAGGACCTTTACGGCGAGCTATTTTTCCCTATTCAAATGGTATTGTTCCTCAACGAACCCGACCAGGACTATGCCGGCGGCGAGTTTGTCATGACCGAGCAAATTCCCCGCGCCCAATCAAAAGCCATCGTTTTAAGGCCCCAAAAGGGCGATGCATTGCTTTTTACAACGAATTTCAGGCCTGTGAAAGGAAGCAAAGGATATTACCGCGTCAACATGAAGCACGGTGTAAGTGAGGTGCATAACGGGCAACGTTACACGCTGGGCATCATTTTTCATGATGCATTGAACTGATATATAGCGTATATCCTTTCATAATGATTACAGATCGACAATGATCCGCCACAGCGAAATAGGCCCCGGGGGCTTCGCAACCAGTCGTGAATTGAAACGAATGATCAATGACGGCGCAATCACAATGGCCGGCAATCGTAATCTGAAAATTTACGGGCTATTATCCTGCGGTTCAGGAAAGCGAATGAAGCACAGTAACCGGGTCTTCTTCGCGGACGAACACGATGTGCTTACGCACGGGTACCGCCCGTGCGGGCATTGTATGCGCGAGGCCTATTTGAAATGGAAATCAGGCTAATGGCTTCACAGCGAGGCTGCGCCACAAATAGAAGGTAACGTAGGTTTCCCAGCCTGCATAATCGCGGAAAAAGGCTTCGATTTTGGCCTTTTCGCTACGTTCGGCAATGATACCGTGCCCGGCCAGCGCATTCAAAAGACCGACATCGCCGTGCGGAATACCCTCCGGCGCCCGGAACGACTTCATGAGCACGTAATTGGCAGTCCAGATGCCGATACCTTTGTGTGCCACCAAAACCTTCTGCCTCGACTCGAAATCAGGCAATGCATCGATTATCGAACGGCTAAGCGTGCGGTCGACAAATGCACGCGCCGCGCCGATCACGTACTCTGCCTTTTTCTGCGAGAATTGCATTTCCCTTAATACATCAACCTCCGCATCGGCCAACACCTCCGGCTCAGGAAAAATATGGAAAATCTGGTTGTTCCATTCGATATGCCGACCGTAACGCTCCACCATGCGCCGTTTCATTTTGTAAGCAAATGTAAGGTTGATCTGTTGACCGATAATCGACCAGCAAAGCGCTTCAAACATGTCGACAATCCCCATTAGCCGCAAGCCGGAGAAATCTTCCGTCATATAAGCCAGTCGACTGTCCTGTTTTAAATGCGTGTAAAACGGGGTTAGATCGCGGTCTATATCAAACCATTCACGGACGTAAGCCGTAACAAAATCACGGCTCTCCGGATTTGAAACTCCTTCCAGCACATCTATTTGCATAAAACCATCACGTTCGCTTATCCGGAAAAGCACATCGCCGTAGGGCGTCGTAATTGCTTTGAAAACTGCGGTGTCTGTCACCAAATGCAAGCAGTCATCATAATTGCGGTTGAGAAACCACAGGCATTCCTGAAAGCTGAAAAGCGGTGGGACAGGAATGAGAATCGTTTGTTGTGAATCCATAAATGAAAGTACCGTGCGGAGCCCCCGCTCCAAACCTGAATCTTGCGGATTAATGCACGATTTTGAAAACCAGTTCCCGTAGCAACTCACCCTCCGGAACGCTCGTGCCGTCGAGTCCTTTCAAACGCCCGTCGCATTCGCGCAGGTAGTGGATGATATTCGCCACTTTGCCCATTGGATAATTACGCGCAGCCAGCAGATAGTCTTTAACAAAATACGGATTGACGCCCAGCTCGGCAGCCAATCCTTTCTCCGATTTGTCGCGCGCTGCATGCGTTAGGAGCAATTTGGAAAAAAAACCAAACAGGATAATCAGTACCGGGGCCAACGGATTATCCTTCGAATTGGAGGCAAAAAAAGCAGCTATCTGGTTCGCTTTCAGCACATCACGGTGCATCAATGCTTTCTGGAATTCAAAAACGTTGTATTCCTTACTGATCCCGACAAACTTCTCGACCGCTGCGGCATCGATGCCCTCGTCGACACGTAGGTTCACCATGATCTTCCGGATCTCGTTTGAAAGCCGTTTCAGGTCGTTACCAATGTTATCGACGAGCATTTGGACCGCTTTCGGACTGATCTTTACACCCTCATGCTGGCAGAACGCTCCCACCCAATCGGGCAGCTTGTTATCGTACATCTTTTTGGACTGTACCACTACTCCATTAGCATTGCAGGCTTTCAGATAGGATTTCCGCTCGTCGGCATTGGCGTGGTAGCAAAATACCAGCACCGTGCTCGGAACAGGATTCAATGCATAATCTTCGAGACGCTGCTGCTGTTCCTTTTGCTCAATTCCGTTCAGTCGATGCGCTTCTTTGACCAACACCAGCTGGCGCTCGGCCATAAATGGAAAGCGGCGCGCATAGCTCAACACGCCGGCCACGTCGGTATCTTTTCCGTAAAGTACAAATTGGTTAAAGCCTCGCTCAGATTCCGGAACTACCTTGTTTTCAAGTTCTTCAGCAATAGAATCAATGTAGTAAGGTTCATCTCCATGCAGAAAATACAGAGGACGAAACTTCTTGCTTTTAAGCTCTTTAAGGATAATATCGGGTGTTTGTGCCATGGATTTGCAGATTGGGACCTGAATGCGGTCCGGACACCAAATTTACCGCTCCGCGCCGATTTATGCGGCGTTTTCAGCGATAAATTGACCAGCCTGCCGGCGCAGTTCCGGAAAAAAGGACAGGAATTTAGTGTAATAAAACTCCTCATTCGCCCGCAAATCACTCACAGCCGTGGAGATAGGCGCTAAAAACGCGGCGCGGCGTGAAAGCCTGTTGAAGGTGGTATCGATACCGTCCAGCGTGGCATATGTGTTCAGCCAATCCTGGCGGATCATGGAGCGCACCATAGGCACCATCGTTTCCGGGATCAGGTGTTCGTTCCTTTCGATAACCGAATACATCCGGTGGGCGTATATAAAAAGAGGTTCCTTATGATAATGCTCGAAGTTTTTGGCCAGGAAATAATCGAAGTAAATGTCCATCACAATACCCGCGAGTTTTCCCTGGGTAACTGCCGCCACATCTTTGGCTTCCAGGACTTCGGGATGTGTATCCGTAAACGAGTCGATAAAACGGTGCAGTTTCAACCCGAGCACGTAATCGGGGTTCCAGGTTGCGGTTTTTTCATCGCTCAAACGCCCTTTAATGAAATCCCCGACATAATTGCCCATCATCACTCCTTCATTCTCTCCTGATAGCAAAATATGCGCTAAAAAATTCATCTAAATGACATTTTGACAAAATTCCCGTACGTTTGTTCCCATACTCTTCCGGGGAACAATTCTTTTACAACAACCATTATTTTAATCAAACTAGCAAATGAAAGTCGAAAAAAATAGCGTTGTAGCGCTTACATATAGCCTCAGCATTCCGGACTCGGAAGGCGAAACGGATGTGGTGGAAGTGGTCACCGAAAACGACCCGATGTACTTTATCCACGGTATCAGCGGTTTGCCGGAAGGTTTCGAAAATCAGATCGAAGGACTGTCAGCCGGTGATACTTTTGAATTTACAGTTGCTCCCGAAGAAGGTTATGGAGAATATGATGAAGAAGCGGTCGTAGACCTGCCTAAATCGGTTTTCCAAAACAGCGAGGTAGATGAGAACGAGCTCCTGCAAGTGGGTAACATCATTCCGATGACGAACGAAGACGGCGAAAGACTTCACGGCCAGATTGTCGAGATTCACGATGACGTGGTAATTATGAATTTCAACCACCCGCTCGCAGGCAAGCAAATGCATTTCGCAGGCAAAATCCTGAGCATACGCGCAGCGACACGTGAAGAGCTCGACCACGGGCATGTACACGGAGTTGGCGGGGTGCATCACCATTAATGGTCATTGATAGTCAGATGTAGTCAGGTGTGGTCATTTATTGTCAGGTGTAGTCATACAATAGTTGAATATTCATTCAAAATGACAATGCCCGACCATTTCTGACAACATTTGACTACTCATGACAACACTTGACAACTCATGACAACACTTGACCGTTCCCGACAACACTTGACCATTCCTGACAACACTTGACCTACACTCCCGGCTGTTCCGAAACGCCCCCGCGATATTGCTCCACCTCCACGCCAAAGCGGCGCAAAAACTCCACGCCTTCTTCCACGGCAATACCTTTATACGCCGCATAGGAATGCAGAAAAACCACTTTTTTGATCTTCATCGTATAAATCACCCGAGCGCACGCAATGCAAGGTGCAAGTGTGACGAAAAGCGTTGATCCTTCGATATTTGAACCGTTTTTCACGGCAAAAAGAATGGCATTCTGCTCGGCATGCAAAGCCAGCGAGCAGCTGCCTTTCGCGTCGCGCGGGCATCCTACCCCTGGAAATTCTTCATCGCAATTGTGCGTACCCGCAGGAGGGCCGTTGTAGCCGATCGAAATAATCCGCGTATCCTTCGTTAGCACGGCACCGACCTGCGCTTTTATGCAATGTGAACGCTTGGCAAGATTTTTTGCCAGGTCCATGTAAATGTCATCAAATTCCGGCCGCAAATTCGTTGTAGGTATTGTCATTCTCTTTTCAATCCAAAATTCAGGGGACAAAATTAGGGAAATGACGGCTGGATTCAACGCAGTTTGAAAAGTATGACCCGTAGCATTGCCCTTCTTTTTTTCGTGACCGTGTTTCTGAACCCGCTTTTTGCCCAGCAGGACAGGTCGGTTGTTACCCTTTCCAAAGATCCCGCAGGCCTTTTCAAATCTTATAAATTCTTCATTCAGAACGTCGAGGACCAGCGCCCGCAACCGGGGGCTTCCCTTGGCAAAGTAATCGCGCTCGGAAAGGAAATTCCGGCGGTACTGCCCGGAAAGGCAGAAAATGAGCTGTTCTCCTACTGGTCCTACCTGGCGCCGAAAAAAGAGCAATCGTATTTACCGCTTTATATTACCATTAAAGAGCTGTCAGTCAATGAAAAGCGCGTCGGCCCAAACCGGGTTACGGGAGAAGTCCGCCTGAATGTACGGTTCAGATGGTACCGCGATATGCAACCGGTGGAGCTTACCGGTTATCAAACGGCAGCCAATTATACGCGGCCCGAGACTGCTTTCACC
>DATMSL010000835.1:0-5604 GCA_035565435.1 Dyadobacter sp.
ATTCATCGGTCTGTTACTACAAATGAATGGTTTTTTGTTTTATACATTTCTCCATGTTTCAATTCAACATGAGCGAAATTATGAAATGTATACATCTCAAAACTTCCATTTTGCTGTTGTTATTACAGCTCGCATTTATTACGATGAGTTGTATGGACGACGTCGATACCGACCCCAAAAACCTGATTGGCCGATGGCGGATGGAGAAGGTAATTGATAAAGGAAAGACGTATTCGAAGCCAGATTCAAAGAATTGGCGGTATAAAGATGTCGAAATCGAGTTTATGGCGGATGGGAATATCGAGGGCACCTTGTCCTACGACACATTCACGGGTGACTACAAAACGGTTGAGGATTCGATTGCATTCACTTATTGGCCAAGCAACAAAGTGGGAGATAGCGAGTGGGCCTATTTACTTGATGGTGTCATTCGCTCCGTTAACAGATTTTCGCTGAGGAAAAATGCGATCAATTTGAAGTACAAAGAATTGAGATTGATTCATCAAGACGGAGAATTGGTTTTTGATAGAGTTAAATAATGTACACACATTTTAATCAGATCACTATGAAAAATGTTTTAGCGATCATTACCCTTTCTATTTTGATAGTACAACAATGCTGGGGCCAGATAAGCATTGAGAAAAGAAGAAGCACTTTGCAAAGCCCGGAACAGGGGTTTTACATCAATGACCACTTTGCAGCGGTTTATCAATCAGAAGTTCCGGACCAACAGAAAATCGATGCGCTTTTGCGGGAAGATGCTTTGGATATGGGGTCCAAAACTTATCGCTTTGCAACAGCGACGAAAATGAATGTCGACTTTGTCGCATCGGCCCATTAGGTAACGAGAGGCGCGATGACCTACGGCAGGCTATTGATCGTAGCGCCCGATGCAAAGTCGCTAAGTCTGAATTTCAGTGCATTTGCCATCCCGGACTTCGGCGAGCTGACAATTTATAATGCGAGCGGTACCATAGCGGGCCCGATTACCCCCAAAGAGAATAACGACAGCCAGACCTGGGCCAGTCCGGTTTTCAATGGGGATTCGATCTGGATCGAGGCAAAGCTGCTGACAAAACAGAAAGGAGCTCTTAAACTCGGAATCTCTGCACTCGCCTATGCATACCGGGATTTCGACCTAAGCAAGGTAGGCGGATTTGGTGCTTCCGGCAATTGCCTCGCCAACAACAATGTGGTTTGTTTTGGCAATGGATGGGAAGTTGAGCGTAATGCGGTTTGCCTGCTTTTGAGTGCGAGTGGGGAGCGATTTTGTACAGGTTCGTTGATCAATAATTCGTGTAATAATAATGTCCCATATATACTATCAGCCAATCATTGCTTGCCGGACGGGGGCAATGTGAGTCAATGGCGATTTATGTTTCAGTATTGGAGCCCTGTGTGCAACCCTTCGCAGGATGATCCGAATTATATCCAATTTTATGGGTCAACGCTGCGCGCGAATGCAGACCCATCCGATTTTGTGTTGTTGCAATTAAATCAAATGCCGGATCCGAACTCCGGAATCACCTATATGGGCTGGGATAGGACCGTCAATGCCGCAAGCAGCGGTGGAACCATTCACCACCCTAAATGTGATGTAATGAAGATATCCACGTTTAACAGCGCCCCTCAAAGGCAGGACAACTACTTGTTTGTCAACGGAAAAAAGCCTGCCGGATCATTACATTGGATCGTTTCATGGAATAATGGTGTCACAGAAGATGGTTCATCAGGTGCACCGCTCCTCAACCAATCGAAGAAAATCGTCGGGCAATTGTCCGGCGGTCCGTCATATTGTAATGCTCCTGCCGGACTTATGAAAGATGCCTTCGGTCGCTTTGATAATTCATGGACAGGTTTGGGGACTAATGCTACAAGACTAAGTAACTGGCTCGACCCATCAAATTTCGGCAACACCACTACTCCGAGCATAAGCCTTTCACACATTGCCGGAAGCGGCTTTGTTTGCACAACATCATCGTATTCTGTTGCCAATTTGCAACCGGGCACGTCGGTTGTCTCGTGGAGTTCCAGTAACAATTCGATACTTACGATAAATGCAGCGGGAACTGCGAGTCGTGTTGGAAGTGCAAATGGACAGGTAACCATTACGGCTACATTGAATAATGGGTGCGGCAACTTCACAAGAACCAAGACGGTGCACGTAGGTAAACCGATTGTCGGCAGCATCAATGTCGACTCCGACGTTTGTACGGGAGAAGGGCAGGATGTTGTAGCTAACCTTACCGGCGCAACCAGTGCGAGCTGGGGCATTACGAGTGGCAACGGCATGAATGCCACGCTGATGGACAATGGCAATGGGATAACGTATTTCAATAGTTATGTTCAGGACTGCTATGGACTGCAAATTAGTGTTTCCAATGCCTGTGGATCCGTTATTGATGGAACGACAATCTGTGTGAATAGCTGTTTCGGAGGGCTCATTGCCTATCCGAATCCCGCGAAAGATGTGGTGACGTTTGATTTTTCGAATTTTAGCGATGGCGAGCTGCCTGACCAGATTCAGGTATTTGAAGAAAAATCAGCAGCGTTGAAATTGTCGATAGATATGACGGCAAATTCGCTCATCGGTCGGAAAGTGCAGATTGACACTCACAATTTGCCGCGGGGAACGTACTATTTCCATGTCATTAAAATCGATAGTGCGCGGCAGAAAGTGGAGAAAATGAGGGTGATTTTGGAATGATACTTCGGATGAGTTTTTATAGCAGGAACGCTTTCTTATGTGCGGATTCAGCGGTAGTCAATCAGTTAAAAACGGGTAAATTTTGTCCCGCTATTTGTCCCGAAAAGCAAAAACGCCGTTCCTGATAACAGAAACAGCGTTTTGTGCCGAAGGCGGGACTCGAACCCGCACAGGATTGCTCCCTCACGCCCCTGAAACGTGCGTGTCTACCAGTTTCACCACTTCGGCCTGAAATCGGTGCGCAAAGATAGCAATCTGGTTTTGGATTTTACAAGCGTTTCGGGTTTCAGGACGTGAAAAAATCTGAAAAATTTAAATTTTTACGCCTTCATACAGCGCGGGAATGTGGATTTTACGGTATCCGGCCTTTTCCAGCTTCAATTTGAATGCAATTTGCGTCTCGTACTCGCCGTGGACGAGGAACACTTCCTTTACACGCTCGGGTTTCTGGCACGAGAGAAATTCGATCATTTCGTTGTAATCGCCGTGGCCGGAGAAAGAATCCATCGTTTCGACCCGGCATTTGACGTCAAAGCGCTCGCCGAAAATGTTCACCTGCTTGTCGCCACGCTTCAAGGCGCCTGCTAGGGTGTTGGCGGAGGCGTAGCCTACGAGCAGGATGGTAGAGTTCGGGTCGCCGATGTTGTTTTTGATGTGATGCTTAATGCGCCCGGCTTCGGCCATTCCCGAGGCGGAAATGATGATGCAGGGTTCGTGCCGATCGTTCAGCGCGATGGAATCCTGCACGTCGGATATGTAGTTGAGGTACGGAAATGCAAATGCGTCGCCGTCTTTTTCAATGTAATCGAGGATTTCGGGGTTGAAGCACTCGTCGTGTTCTTTCATAATGGCCGTAGCGCGGATCGCGAGGGGGCTATCGATGTAGACGGGAATTTGTGGGAGTTGCCCAGCGCTTGAAAGCTGATCAAGGGCATAAATAAGTTCCTGCGTGCGGTCGATGGCGAAGGCAGGGATAATGAGCTTGCCGCGGCGACGAATGCACGTCTCCTGAACGATTCGCAGCAAATGAGCGTGCATGTCGATCTCCTTTTCGTGCAGCCGGTCGCCGTAAGTCGACTCGCAAATGATATAGTCGGCCTGCGGAAACTCTTCGGGCTTGCGGAGAATGCGATCCTCGGGACGGCCAATGTCGCCGGTAAACGTTACCTGTTTGAATGTCCCTCCATCGGGAACACTCAAATGAACCGCGGCGCTGCCCAGCAAATGTGCGGCGTCGGTCAGGATTACTGACACTTCGTTACCTTCTCCTAAAAAGAATGTCTGCCCGTACCGCACGGTTTTGAAAAGCGATAATGCGTGCGCGGCATCTTCGGCGTTGTACAGTTCCTCAAGCAGCGGCCGACCTTGCTTTTTGCGGCGCTTATTGATCCGTTCAAGGTCTTTTTCCTGAATATGGGCACTGTCGAGCAGCATAATGCGGCAAAGGTCGGCGGTAGCGGCCGTGCAGTAAATGGGTCCCTTGAAGCCCTTGCGCACGAGGCGCGGGAGCAGGCCCGAGTGGTCGATGTGCGCGTGTGAAAGGATTACGTAATCGACGTCGGCCGGTTTGAAGCCGAACTCCTGGTTGAACTCGTCGGTCTGGATGCCCTGGAAAAGCCCGCAGTCGAGCAATATTTTTGTTCCTTTTTCGGTGGTAATGAGGTGCTTGCTTCCGGTTACGGTGCGTGCGGCGCCAAAGAATTGGATAAGCATAAAGGTTGGGAATTTAGAACGTTGTTGGAAAAGAGGGATCAGGCAAGAACGTAAATCGCGTCGAGATTACGCCCGATGCCGTCGTAGTCGAGGCCGTAGCCAACCACAAATTTATTTTCGATTTCGAAGCCGACATAGCGCATATCCACCGGCGTTTTCAATGCTTCCGGCTTGTGCAGCAAAGTAGCGATTTCAACGGATTTGGGCGACATCGCCTTCACTTTTGTGATCAATTGCGACATTGTCAGCCCGGTGTCGACAATATCTTCAATGATAATCACATCCCGACCCGCAATGCTGGCGTCCATCCCGATGATCTCCCGCACCGAGCCTGTGGAGGAGGTTTGGGAATAGGAGGAAAGCCGTATGAAGTTGACTTCGCAAGCCAGTGAAATATTCTTGACCAGTTCGCTCGCGAACAGAAACGCGCCATTCAGGACGATGATGAATACTGGGCAAGAGTCCGCATAATCGGAATTAATACCGGCGGCTAACTCAGCAATGCGTTTTTCGATCGTTTCGCGCGAAATAAAGGGGACAAATGTTTTATCCAGAATGTTAATCATAATTTTGAAGTGCGAATCAAGTTCCAACGGATGACAAAACTCCATTGGAATCCGGGCGCCGGAGCGTGTTAAATACTCTGAGGATCAATATTAACTCTTTTTTTAAAAACCGGGCTGCTGACAAACGCAAAATATAAATCCGGCGTTAATAGGACAGATTTATCCCTGCTATGAGAAGATCAGTTGTTAACATAATCATATTCTGCTGCTTAATTGTCATTACAAGCCACATTGCGACCGCGCAATTATATTCTTCGGCCGAGCTGGACAAGAAGTATGCGATGGTTCTTCAGAATCCGGGGGTACAGATCGAGTCGACCGAGGCGATCAATAAATTGTACAATTACCAGTTCTACGAAGCGGACGCGGAGTTCCGGTGGCTCAAATACCGGTATCCCAAACACCCTATGCCCCATTTTTTGATGGGCTTGGCCGAGTGGTGGAAAATTGTACCGAACACAGAGAACGAAGCCTACGACAAAACCTTCCTCGCGCATATGGATTCAACCATTACGCTCGCTGAGGAATTGTACGATGATCAGGAAAATAAAATTGAACCTGCATTCTTCCTGGCGGCTGCTTACGCATTCAAAGGCAGGTTGTATGCGGAGCGTGAAA
>DATMSL010000836.1:0-3188 GCA_035565435.1 Dyadobacter sp.
TCCTTAGCCGTCGACTTAAGTCGACGGGAAAAGATTAAATCAATTTTAATTCGCGGCTTTCGCCCAGTTATCGCGCAATGTCGATGTTCTGTTGAAAACCAGCTTATTGGCGGTGCTGTCCGGGTCTTTGGCAAAGTAGCCTTTTCTTAGGAACTGGAACGATTCGCCTTCCTTTGCTTCGAGCAATGCTGGCTCGGCGTAGCCGGTGATTACGTGCAGCGAATCCGGATTCAGGTAATCTTTGAAATCACCGTCTTCCGACGACGGATCTTCCACCGAGAACAAGCGATCGTACAAACGTACTTCGATTTCCGCGGCGTGCGCAGCGGAAACCCAGTGCAATGTGCCTTTTACATTAATGCCGGTTGTGTCTTGTCCGCTTTTGCTGTTTTCAACGTAAGTACAACGTACCTCGGTGATTTCGCCGTTTTCGTCTTTGACAAAATCATCGCATTGGATAATGTATGCGCCTTTCAGACGCACCATTTTGCCAGGCGCGAGGCGGAAGTATTTCTTCGAAGGCACTTCCATGAAATCCTCTTTTTCGATGAAAATCTCGCGGCTGAACGGAATTTCGCGGTTGCCGGTTGAAATATCTTCCGGGTTGTTTTCGCTATGACACATTTCGGTTACGCCTTCCGGGAAGTTGGTGATCACCACTTTCAACGGATCGAGCACCACCATCCGGCGCAATGCCTGCTTGTTCAAGTCCTCACGAACGCAGAATTCGAGCAAGCCCACATCCACCATATTCTCACGTTTCGCAACGCCGATGCGGTCGCAGAAGTCGCGGATGGCAAATGCTGTATAGCCTCTCCGGCGCATTCCGCTGATGGTCGGCATACGCGGATCATCCCAGCCTCTTACGTGACCCTCCTGCACCAGTTGCAGCAATTTACGCTTGCTGGTAACAGTATAATTGAGGTTACGGCGGGCGAATTCATACTGGTGCGAAGGATAAATGCCCAGTTTTTCGATCAGCCAGTCATACAGTTCGCGGTGAGGTGCGAATTCCAGCGTACAGATGGAATGCGTAACGGTTTCGATGGCATCGCTTTGCCCGTGCGCGAAATCGTACATCGGGTAAATGCACCATTTGTTGCCCGTACGGTGGTGATGCGCGTGCTTAATGCGGTACAGAATAGGGTCGCGCATAAGCATATTGATGTGCGCCATGTCGATTTTGGCACGCAGGGTACGACTTCCGTCGGGGAAGTCGCCGTTTTTCATTTGTTCGAAAAGTGCAAGGTTCTCCTCCACGCTGCGGTTGCGGTAGGGGCTGTCTTTGCCAGGTTCGGTAGGCGTTCCTTTGAGCGTCGCGATTTCTTCGGACGTTGAGTCATCCACATAGGCCAGACCTTCGTTGATCAGCTTGATCGCATAGCCATAAAGGGTATCGAAATAATCTGAAGCATAGTTCTCATTCTCCCATTCAAAACCCAGCCAACGGATGTCATTCTTGATATTTTCAACGTATTCGGTGTCTTCGGTCACCGGATTGGTATCGTCAAATCGCAGATTGGTATAACCCGGAAATTTCTTAGTCAGCCCGAAGTTCAGGTAAATGCTTGTAGCATGCCCAATGTGCAGGTAGCCATTAGGTTCGGGGGGAAAGCGTGTAATAATCCGGGTATATTTTCCTGATTGCAGGTCAGCGTCAATAATCTCCTCGATAAAATTCAGGCTTTTCTCTTCTTTTTTGTCTTCCGTAATCATACTAAAATGAAATTTTCCAATTTTCAAAGTTAACCTTCTTCCTGCAAATTCCGCAACCGGGCCGTCGAAATCGTAAATCCGGAGGTTTGGCTTAATTTTGCAAAATGCGCTATTTCCTAGAATTCAGCTATCGTGGCACGGCCTATAACGGCTGGCAGAAACAGAACAATGCATTGGGCATCCAGCAAGTGCTCGAAGAGGCCCTCGGCAAAGTGCTGAGAATGCCCGTCGAGCTAACCGGCAGCAGCCGCACTGATGCCGGTGTTCATGCAGAACAACAATTTGCCCATTTTGATTTAACTGAGGCGGTTGCTGACGCCGACCTGCTGGTGTACAAGCTGAATGCATTGATCCCCAAAGATGTTGCCGTCCAGCGCATTATTCGTGTGGGCGATGAAGTACATTCCAGGTTCGCAGCCACGCACCGGAAGTACGAATACCGCATTACTTATCAAAAAAATCCATTTCTGACCGACCTGGCCACTCAAATGCGGCAGAACCTGGACGTGGCTCTAATGAATGAAGCGGCGGCATTGCTGCTTGTTCACAATGATTTCGAAAGTTTCAGCAAGATCCACACGAATGTCAATAACTTCCGATGTACTGTTACTGAGTCGCGATGGGTGGAATCGGGCGAAATGCTGGTGTTTCATGTCAAAGCGAACCGCTTTTTGAGAGGGATGGTGCGTGCGCTGGTGGGAACGATGCTGGAAGTAGGCCGTCACAAAATCACCGTGGCCGAGTTCGAGCAGGTAATCCTTTCGCGGAACAGAAAAAATGCCGGAGCACAGGCCCCGGCAGAAGGTTTGTTTCTGGTCGAAGTCGGTTACCCCGAATCGCTCTTTAACTAATGGCTTCTTTGGTTTGCACATTATTTACCAGCCTGAAAATGCGCAGCGGGTTACTGTTTTTCAATTCATCGGGTAAAAGTGCGTCCGGCCAGTTCTGAAACGATTGAGGCCGTACAAACCGCAGGATCGAATGCCTTCCCACCGATGTGAATTTGGAATCCGCCGTAGCCGGGAATGGCCCACCGTGGTGAATAGAAGGGCAAACCTCCACGCCGGTAGGCACGCCGTTCATGATGAAACGGCCCGATATTTTGGCCAATTGCCGCACGATTTTCGGATAATGCGTTACCTCAGCTTCTTCGGCGATCAATGTGGCTGTGAGCTGGCCTTTCAAATGCGCGACTGCCTTGTACAACTCGTTGGTATTTTCACAGACAATCAGCAGCGAGAACGGCCCGAAAACTTCTTCGTGCAATTTCGGATTAGCAATGAAATTTTTACCAGAAACCACCGCAATGGATGCTTCCGCCTGATTTTGTCCATCCGAATGAATGTCCGAAATGGCCAGTGCCGAGACCTCCGGCTGCTCCAATGCTTCACCACGTAGTTTGTAATAGGTTTTACAAATACCTGCGGTCAGCATCGTGGCAGAAGGAGTTTGGAGAATTTCTTTTTTATAGG
>DATMSL010000837.1:0-3961 GCA_035565435.1 Dyadobacter sp.
AATAAGTGAATAAGTGAATAAGTGAATAAGTGAACAAAAAGTGAGTTGTAGTTAAACAAAGTAAGGTATTGCTTTTCCGGCAATTTTGTAATCATTTCTGACTCAATGATAACTATTCACTCATTCAAAATTCACTCATTCAACATTAGAACAACTTCAATCCAAGTGTTACCTGCCAGGAACTCACTTTTTGCTTCAATGATGCTCCGCCGTTAACAGGCTGGCCGCTTACCTGAAATGAAGCCAGGTTGGTAAAAGAGCCTTCTTTTCGCACATCCAGACTAAAATTACCCAAATCCAGACCGGCACCAAGTTGGTAACCGAACGTCGCTTCGGACATGGCATTGTTCAAATCCGATGTGTAGTATTTAAATGCATCACGCAAACGCTGGTTGTCGCCGATGCGGAATGAAGTAACCGGCCCCGCGAGAATGCGGAATGGGCCGCCTTTCAAACCGATCAGCAACGGCACGTCGATATTGCTGTATTTGACATTGATCGTTTTTTCGACCGGGGTTTCCTGATCATTCTGGATTATTTTGAACGAACCTCCCTTCGTTGAAACGAGTACCTCGGGCTGGATAAATATCGTTTTGCCGAAACGCATCCAAACGCCACCTACTGCGCCGGTCCTTGTGTTGAAACTTTCTTTCAGGTTGTCTCTCACCTCTTTGCCATCATATCCGAGATACGGATTTCCATTATCATCGTAACGCGTCGTGAAAACGTCGCCCATGGTAAGCCGCGACAAATTCACCCCTCCCTTAATACCGAACGCAAAACCTTTCTTCTGGGCCTGCACATTTGAGAATGCGAAAATGCAGAGCAAACAGGCACAGGCCACTTTTGTCAGGATGTTCATGGATAATATGATTTTTTAAGTAAAACAGGTTAATAACGCCAATTTGCAAAAAACTATACCTATCCTACATTTTTTTTGATTTTATGGCCAAAACATGCAAAAATTGGATTAATATCGTCGGAATTACGTTAGTCACCGAGGGAATATAAATTAGACTATTCTATTATGGCCAAAGCCAAGACGGCATATTTTTGTCAGGAATGTGGGTATAATTCGCCAAAATGGGTCGGCAGATGTCCGTCGTGCGGCGAATGGAATACTTTCGTGCAGGAAGTTATTGAAAAGGAGGACAAGAAAACAGCAGTTTCGTGGAAATCCGTGAATCTGGCCAACCGTCCGCGAGCGATTGCTGAAATTGTCTACGAAAACGAACCGCGTATCCGCACATTCGACGAGGAACTGAACCGCGTACTTGGCGGAGGTATCGTGCCAGGCTCTCTGGTGCTGATCGGCGGCGAGCCGGGGATTGGGAAATCGACATTGATGCTGCAAATTGCATTGACGCTTTCCAATAAAAAGGTGCTGTACGTTTCCGGGGAAGAATCTGAAGCGCAGATCAAGATGCGCGCCGAGCGGATGGCGGCCAAAAGCGATAACTGCTTCATTCTCACAGATACGCAAACCCAGAATATTTTCAGGCAAATAGAGGATTTTCAACCTGAAATCCTGATCGTTGATTCGATTCAAACGATGCAATCGACTTACATCGAGTCGGGCGCTGGTAGCGTGTCGCAGGTGCGCGAGTGCACGGCGGAATTTATGAAATATGCCAAGGAAATGGGCGTTCCGGTGTTCCTGATCGGCCATATTACCAAAGATGGTTCGCTTGCCGGCCCGAAAGTGCTGGAACATATGGTGGACACCGTGCTCCAATTCGAGGGCGACCGCCACAACACCTACCGGATTTTGCGGACGATGAAGAACCGATTCGGAAGTACTTCCGAATTAGGTATTTATGAAATGCAGGGAACGGGCCTCCGGCAGGTAAGTAACCCGTCGGAAATACTCATTTCGCAGCGCGATGAGCCCGTGAGCGGCATCGCGATCGGTTCAATGATGGAGGGGAATCGCCCGTTGCTGGTAGAAATCCAGTCACTGGTGAGCGTTGCAACCTACGGGACGCCGCAACGCAGCAGTACCGGTTTTGACGCAAAACGATTGCAAATGCTGCTGGCTGTGCTCGAAAAGCGCGGAGGCTTCAGGCTAGGTGTGCAAGATGTGTTTCTGAATGTCGCCGGCGGCTTGAAAGTAGAGGATCCTGCGATTGACCTCGCGGTGATTGCGTCGCTGGTTTCTTCTTACGAGGATAAATTCATCCCTGCGTCTGTTGGATTCGCTGCGGAAGTCGGGCTTGGAGGTGAAGTAAGAGCAGTGAATCGCATTGACAGCCGTGTTTCAGAAGCGGAAAAGCTAGGCTTCAAGAAAATTTACATTTCAAAATATAACAGCAAAGGCCTGGACTTGAAAAGAGGGAAAATCGAGGTGATACCCGTCGCACATTTGGACGAGCTGTTTATGTCGCTGTTTCTGAATCAGTAGATTGATTTTGAGAAGATTAACGCATTTTGGAGTGCTTCACTAAATAAGCGAGCAATACGGGATCGAAACCTTTGGCAATATCCGCTTCGATGAAGTCGATTTTGTATTGCCCGCATTTCAGTTTCAATTTTTGATAAAAATCACCGACAAACTGCTGGTACGATTCGCGCACCTGCTCGGGCTGGACTTTGATTTTTTCGCCCGTTTCGAGGTCGACAAACTCGTAAGGCCGGTTTTCGAACGCGAAATTCTCTTCCGTTTTCCGGTCGGTGACGTGGAAAAGCAGTACTTCGTGCAGGTTGTGCCGCAAATGCTGCAATGCGGAGAAAATCTTGTCGGCTTCCTCTATATTATCGAACATGTCGCTGAAAATGACCACGAGCGAGCGCTTATGGATCTTTTCGGCGATCTGGTGGAGCACTTCGGCTACCGAAGTTTTCAGCAACGGACGGTTGGCTTGCAGCTGCTGTTCCAGTTCGAGCATGATCTTGTGCACATGCGAGGGCGTGGATTTTACAGCGGTTTGCACTTCAATTTGTTCGGAGAAAGTGCATAGGCTCACGGCGTCTTTCTGTCGTTGAAGCAAATAGGTAAGGCTCGCCGCGGCCATGACGCTGAAGGTCATTTTGCCGTGATTGTCTTCCGGATAATACATGGAAGAAGACGTATCAAGCAGAATATGGCACCGGAGGTTAGTCTCTTCTTCGTAGCGCTTAACATAAAGCCGGTCGGTTTTGGCAAAAACCTTCCAATCGATATTCCGGGTAGACTCGCCTGTGTTGTAAAGCTGATGTTCGGCAAACTCGACCGAGAAGCCGTGAAAAGGAGATTTGTGAAGACCGGTGATGAACCCTTCTACCAACTGTTTTGCAAGAAATTCCAGGTTCCCGAATTCTCTGACTTTGGCCAGATCCAGTTGGCGGACACTCATGTTAGCATCAAGGCTTACTTACTTCTCATCGAAATGACTTTGCCCGATTTCGGGTCGATTTCTTCGTTGGGTGACAACAGGACCATTCCCTCCATTCCTACAACCCTTATCGAAACATTGGCAACGCCTTTGGCAAGAATACCCAGCAGACGGGCCGCTTCTTTACTGAGGTCGATTACACGGTGCTTTGAAAACGGGCCGCGGTCGTTGACTCTCACGATCACTTTTTCATCATTATCCAGATTCGTCACTTCAAGCATGGTATTGAGCGGGTAGCTCCGATGGGCGGCCAGCAGTTCACTGCTTTTATGTACTTCCCCAAATGAGGTTTTCCTGCCGTGGAAGCGCGCTGCGTAGTAGGAGGCCGCTCCGGTTTCCGTTTTGCCGAGTTTTACCTGAGCTATGGCTTCCGGTAACAGCGCGACAAACGCTAACATGGTGAGAATCAGAATCCGACGATAAGTCATTTTTCTGGATTTAGATGAAACATAATAAGGTAAAAGTCCCTTATCTCATATCTTCCTTTGGTGTTTCAGGTCAATTTTAAAACCCACGAATTTCAAAACTAGTAAAAAGATCTTAACAAACCAGCAAAAGTTGCAGTTAATTTGAATGCGATCGGCGAGCAT